>JBBSEL010000926.1:0-2573 GCA_038239755.1 Chloroflexia bacterium
CAGGGCCATTATAAGAGTCGAACTTACGGTAACGCTCGTTACTCGGCCCATCGAAACGGGCAAGGGATTGCCAAGCGTGGTTCCCCCAGGAGGTGAACCTGGGTGCTCCGCCGTGGAGCAACGCCCCGGAGAAAGGGTCCTGTATTTACTTCTGCTTCATTATATGCGATCACTGCGTGGAGGGGCGATTGGGCCGCGCCCGATTCCCGGTCGGCGGCCCCAGGGGAGGGGATTAGACCAGGAGGGTGCGTTCCGACCGCGCGCTCGTCGCGGGTTTTTGCCGATTATCTGAATATGGTGTCAGCGGTTTTCCTCAATAACTCTCTATTTGCAGGACTGGCAGCGCGTCCTCCCAGCGAGGCCGCTGCCAGCGAAACCACCGGCGCAACTGGGCCACGTCCATAGCCGGAAACTCCGCTTCCATTAGATCATACATCTCTTCGATCAGCCCGGCCAGCACCCGGCTCCCGGCCAGCGGATCGCCCGCGTAGATCGTCCGCAGCCGCGCTCCCAGGTCAGGCGGCGTGAGCCGGAACTGCTCGACCACATAATCGAGCCACTTAAAGCCGCAGTAGTATTGCCGGTTGAGCGCCAGAAGCGTGCGGAGCAGCGCCTCGGTTTTGCGATTTAAGATCTCGGAGGCGATGAGCAGATTATTGCTCCGTGCCAGCATCATCTCGACGGTCCATAAAAACTCGATCTGCCCGTGTTGCCGGACCAATTTGGCGGCCAGCCCCTCAGGGTAGACCGCCGCTCGCGCCGACCACCCGGCCAGCGTTTCGGCCCCATGCAGCGGCAGGTGGTGGCCCTGGCCCAACGTGGACAGGAGCGAATGCCGCGTGTCGTCGGTGTCGAACTCGTCCAAGACCCGGTGGAGAATGTGCTCCATCCCGGCTACGGTGTACGACTCTGCCTCGACCAATAGTCCCGTTTGCGGCGCATCCGGCGCGGCCCGGCCTATGAAAAAGGTATCTTCCCACAGATCCAGGTCCGCATCATACGGATAGAGCTGGAGGCCGTCCGCGCCCGCCGCCGTGGGAGCCGCTGCCCGCTCCGCCTCGGTCGGCGGGGTGTGCCAGAAGATCCCGAATTCCAGGTCGGAATACTGGTCGGACAGGCCGCGCGCCACCGAGCCGCCGCACAAGACCGCTGCCACATTCGGATTGGCGGCATAGTGCCCGGCCAGGTGGCGGGCAACGGCGCGTCGCCATTCGCTGGCAGGTGTCGGGGTCATGGGGCGTCCTCACTTTCTGCTCGGCTATTCGGTTGGGTAGGGACGGCAGGATTTGAACCTGCGACCGGTTGTTTATAAGACAACTGCTCTGACCGGGCTGAGCTACGCCCCCTGATCACCCCTCGAAGGCACTAATGCCCCTGGCGAGGCCGAGCTTCTTTGCCACGGCGTCCAACGTGTCGCGCTGGCCCTTTTTGAGTATCTGCTGGGTAGCCACAAAGCGGTCTACACGGTGAACGATACCCAACTGGCCGGTGCGCGATTTGATGGCTAATACTTTGAGCGCCAGGCGCAGCACCTCGATTTCCTCGTCTGCTAACTTGATTTCGGCCATCCGCCTGTCTCCCTGATCTCTCGGAACCTGGTCTGGGGCGGGAGGATTCGAACCTCCGACCTGCCCGTTAAAAGCGGTAACGCTCCCCGCACGGCCCGCTGATGCAGGCAAAAGACCGGCAAGCGGTTTTAGCTGCTCTATCCACTGAGCTACGCCCCAGGTATTTGGTTGGAGGTCGCCCTTTGCGGGGCAACCGATGGAGGATGGCGGGATTCGAACCCGCAACCAGTCGAAGGACAGTCGATAACGCTCTTCAAACGGCCCGCAAAGCAGGCAAGGGACAGAAAAGCGAACTGCTCTACCATTGAGCTACATCCCCCGTAAACGCTATTCAGTTGTGGATCTGGGTGGAGGACGGCGGGATTCGAACCCGCATCCTGTACGATTGGAAGTCGGTAACGCTCTTCAAACGGCCCGCAAAGCAGGCAAATAGCAGAAAAGCGAGGTTGCTCGGCCAATTGAGCTACGTCCCCCAGAGATGCGTTATGCAGTTACGTTGGGTGTGGGATAGGGGATACACCAATGGCTGGTGGTGTGATCATGCACACGTCCAGCCATTGCGCGGTGGTTTGGGGATGGAGCGGGAGACGGGGCTCGAACCCGCGACCTCCTGCTTGGAAGGCAGGCGCTCTACCAATTGAGCTACTCCCGCAGTGCTGCGGGGGTCGGGGTGGGCGGACTCGAACCGTCGACCTCTTGGTCCCAAACCAAGCGCTCTAACCAGACTGAGCTACACCCCGTGTAGTCACCAGTATACCCTATCTTTCTGCCTGGCGTCAACATGTCTGCATTGTAGCGCATCCCGCCCCCCGCCGCCTAGCGCCGCAAGGCGGGCCAGCCCTCCATCATTAGGGGGAGTGCGTAGTAGGTATGAGGGACGAGGGACGAGGGACGAGGGACGAGGGACGAGGGACGAGGGATCAGACTTACGCAATACGCAATACGCAATGGCGGTCACGTTTCACGTTTCACGTTTCACGCCTCACGTCACCCCAGCCCCTGGAA
>JBBSEL010000927.1:0-2573 GCA_038239755.1 Chloroflexia bacterium
ACGGAGTGCATTGGTCGCGAACCTACCAGCAACGAGGCTAATTCTCCAGAGGAGCGGGTGATGGGACTCAAACCCACGGCTTCCTGCTTGGGAATCAGGAAGTCAGCCGTTTTCGCTCTCCGCGCCCGGCCTCGCATCACCTCGCGAGGACTCGCCCACCAGAGGAGGCGCACCTCCGGCGTCCCTTCCCCAGCGCGCCGAACCGCGCCAAACTACGCCCCTCCCTGTAACGCGCGCGTAATTCTCGCGTAACTCAAACTCAGTTGCACCACACGTATGGCCGCACCTAAACTAGGGCCGCTCCCCTCCTCAGCGGTGCCCTGTGATGGGCACATAGGCTGCTAGTATTAGTTTTCGGTGCGAAATGAACGTGGCAGGGTCAAAGCCGGCCCGTTGGGGCGCATAGGTGGGTAGCGCGTCCGCGAGGGAAGGCCCCGCCGCCGCCAGTTGCCGAAGGTGATCCTCATGCCGCCAGTTTCTGCCCGATATGGCGCAGGTTGCTGGCCAGAATGCCCCAGCCCACGCAGCGTTCGAGCCCATCGGCACCATGATCGGCACACCGTTTGAGCCCATAATCTCGCCGCAGGCTGTTGATACGCCCCTCAATCCCGGCGCGCCAGCGATAGCGTCGTCGCCAGAGCCGCGTCCGTTGCTGGGCGCGCTGTTCGGGGGTGCCCGGACCCCAGGCCGGGATCACCAGATGGACCACCCCCGCCTCGCGGGCCGTCCGTGCATTGTCGGCGTGGTGCAGGCCGCGATCGGCGGTCACCAGCCGGGGCGGGCGGCCGAACACCGCCTGATGGTGCGCCAGTGCTGGGGCGAGCTCGCCATGCTCGGTCGCGCCGTCCTCCAGGATGTGGTAGCGGGTAACGAGGCCGCCCTCTACCTCGTCCACCACAACCGTGCGGCCAAACTCGACCGCCGCGCCGCCTTTGTGCCGCGGGATGATGCGACTGTGGGGCTCGAAGAGGCTCACCACTTTCTGCTCTGCTGGGACCTTGCCCCCCTCGAGCACCCGCCTGCGGGCCTGGTGGACCACCTGGCCGACCAGCGGCACAAACCGCTCAATCTGGTGCCGTCGCCGCTGCGCCCGCCCACCTGCAGCCCGTTCCGTCTCCTCCAGCGCCTGGCGCACACACCGCGCTTGCCGGAGTGTCTGCTCCGTCGTGTCGAGCAGCTTCCGATAGATCTCCTTGCGCGCCTCGGCTGCCTCCTCGCCCTGCTGGCGGGCGAGTCGATGCAGCGTTTGCAGGCCCTGCCGCATCGTGCGCAGCCGGGTCCGAAAGGCGTCCCGCACGCCCGCCAGCCGCTCGCCCACCAGGGGTTTGCTCCGGCGCAGCAACCGGCTGAGCACGCGCACCCCATCCACCAGCAGACTACTATCGGTGGGGTGATGGATCGCCGTCTGCACCACGGTGCCGTCCAGCCGTAGTTTGCGCCCCTGGGTCACTCGAGCTTGCTGGGCCAACTGCGCCACCCGATCATTGAGGGTATGCAGGGTCGCAGGGGTGATCAGCCCTGCCCAGCGGATCAGTGTGGTGTCGTCGGGCACGCGCTGCCAGTACACCCGGCAGAACCACCGCAGCACGAGAGAGTCGGCGACCCGCGCTTCGGTCTCCTCATAGCTCCACCCATACAGGCGCTTGACGACCAGCAGGCGCAGGATCACCTCAACCGGGGTGGAGGGCCGCCCGTGCTGGGCGGTCTGCGGATAGCGCCGCGCCAGATCCGCCTTGACCTGCGGCACGAGCGCGTCATCGTCGAGTACACGGTCGACCTGGACCAGCATCGGATCAGTGTGCGCTGCCGCCTCCGGCACTTGCGCCAGAATATCTTCCCGGGTATAGCGCTCCCTGAGCATGGTTCTTGCCTTCCTGACCAGCGGGTCATCGCGCTGGGAAACGCCTATCATGGACGTATGGGCGCCCGAACCAACCGAGGACCGCATGACTGACGAGCTGCTCTCGAGCCACGCTCGTGCTCTGTATGCTACCCTCCGACACCAGTTGGCAGACGACCAGCGCTGGTGTGTCTGGAGCGTCGAGCCGGTGCGGCTTGACGATGGGCAGATAGTTCCGATGGTCCTGCTGCAAGATCAGCAGGCCGGCACCTTTCATCTCATCCCTAATCCGGAAGCGTGGGTCGCGCTGCGCTCCCGCGCCTAGCACTCATTTCGCACCGAAAACTAATACTAGTTGCGAGCTTAAGTAAGATTTCCTTGTTAGGGCCGCGTACCTCCATACCGATTTCCTCGATAAGTTTCCATAGATGCCCAATGCTGAGGGCGCTGACCAACCGAATCGTGAGCGATGTCGCAAGAAGAATGGATATATCCACCGCTAACTCAACTGAGAGTGGATCCAACGTAATTCCCAGGATATAAATGAGTAATCTAACAAGAAGAAGTACGATGATTGGAATGATCAGTTCAGTTACGAAGCGATACTTTAGTCTCTTATCCGTGAGGTTGCGCGCAAGATGCGCAGAAGTTTAGGCAGCAGACGGCATGCCCGCCAGCGTGGGAATAACGACGAGTGCCCGCACCTTGAGGGCGGTGAGGATGACCTGTTGGC
>JBBSEL010000928.1:0-2572 GCA_038239755.1 Chloroflexia bacterium
CGCCACAGTCGGGGCAGCGGCCCTGCCACTTGGGCGACTCGCTGCCGCACTGGCGGCAGACATACATGGTGCGGGTTGCCGATTTGGGGGGCATAGGTGGCCCTTTCGATTGCGGATTTTGGGTTGCGGATTTTAGATTATTTGTTCTATATTATACCATAATCTGGCGGCGTTTGGCACAGGGTTTTAACGCAAAGGCAGGAAGGGGGCTAAGGGCGCGACGGTGTTATCATGGCGGTGGGGGGAAGGCATCGTAGAGGCGCAAGGCACCCAACCGTTCATTACCCCAGACCAGCCACCCCCCGGCGATGGTCAGTTTTCGCGCATATGGGGCGTTGGGCAACAGGGATTTGGGCGTGGGATGGCTGAGCTTCAGTCCCCAAATGCCCTGTTCCCGCGCTGCTGTACTCTCGGTCGTCCATGCCACGGTGTCGCCCCGGATGACTGGGTTAAATGCAGGCTTATCGTAGAGCAGGGTGGTTTCTCCTGTGGTGAGATCGGTAAGAAAGAGTTGGGGTGTCGTCCAGAGAAGGGAGTGGCCCGCAATAGCAATTTGAGGTAAGCGGCCCACATTCGTTGATACCCCGTGAACGGCGGTCTTGATTTCCCCGGTTTTCAGATTGTAGCTTTGCAGGTCGTAACTGGTTGCTCCCGGACCAGCATCGCTGAGATCGGCCCAGACGAGGTACTCTTCACTCAAGGTTGGTTGTTCGATCCGACGTTCTGTGCTCCCTGGCAGCTTGGTAATCAGGCTGATAGCCTGAGTGTCGAGGTTTTTCAGCATCAGGCGTGTTTCTTGGCCGTCCTCGGATGTGAACCAAGCCACCCTTCGACCGGCGATGGTCTCGGCCCAGCCCTGCCCGATGCGGTTGGTGGTCCCTGTGGCGAGATCTTTTGCGAAAAGGCCATAATCGCAGGTGTAGCAGCCTTCAGGGAAACCCGCCCACACGACCGTAGAGCCAGACAGTGCGGGATAGTAATCGGTGCCCCGCATGGCAGTGATGGTTATCGGCTGATTGGTGCGGAGATCCAATCCATTGATCCGCATGGTTCGAGGATAGCCCATCATCGCTAGGTATTCCTCCGGCCAGATCAAATACCTGTCAGAACCTTGCGGGTTAATTTGCCCAAAATCTGCCTGAGCAGGCGGTGGGATTGCCAGCGTACCGTACCGCATCTGCTGGCGGTAGCGGCCCAGTTGGGCCAGCAGCACGGCGTAGGGGGTGCCCGCGTGTTCGGGATGGTATTCGAAGACGGCGCGCTCGAAGTATTGGACGCGATAGGGCTGGCCGTCGAAGGGGCTGATCTCGGTGAACTCGTCAGAGAGGGGGTAGCCTTGCTGCTCTACGCCGCCGTGGGCCTCCCAGTAGGCGCGGAAAAGGCCGCCGACGCTGTGGCCGGTTTCGGGGAAGGTGCGCGGGGTAGCCGGGTTCGGCTGCTGGTCGGGTGCGCCGTCGGGGCCGTAGCGTTCGCGGTATTCGTCGGCTCCCAGGAGGGCCATTAGCACTTCGTAGGGGCTGCCCGCGTATTCGGGATGCCACTCGAAGACGGCCCGCTCGAAATATTGCACGGTGCGGGGCTGACCATCGGCGGCGCGCTCGGTCAGTTCATCGGAGAGGGGGTAGCCCTGCTGGTCCAGGCCCCCGTGGGCCTCCCAGTAGGCGAGGAAGCGGCCCGCCACCGTGTGGCCGGTTTCGGGGAAGAAGCGGCTGGCAGGCTGGGCGACGGCGCGGGACGTGCTCCCGCCGCTGAGGGTCAAAAGAATGATCAGGCCGAGTAGCCCGACGATGCCACGGCGCGTGCTCATGATTAGCCCCTCCGGTTGCTGCTGCTGCCTATTCGCTGCGGGCGGCGAGGGCGGCGCGATTGCAGATGGTGATGCGGTAGTTGGCATCGACCGAGATGTACTGCTGGCGCTTGTACTCGACGATGACTTTGTTGACGCTCTCGCGGGACGCGCCGACGAAGCTGGCGATGTCGCTCTGGGTCAGGCGGCGGGGGATGAGGATGTGGCCTTGCGTGTCCTCCTGGCCGTCTTGCTCGGCAAAGGCGAGGAGGTGGCGGGCCACGCGGCCATAGACATCCTGGGTGGTCAGCCATTGCAGGCGGCGGGTGGTGAAGCGCAGGCGGGCGGAGAGCAACTGGATGAGGTTGTCGTTGATCGCGGGCATGGTGTGGCGGCACTCCTGAAAGCTGGCGCGGTCCATCCAGAAGAGGACCGAGCGTTCCAGGGCCACCACGTCTGCCGAGGGGTGGGTGTTGTCGATCAAGCTCATCTCGCCCAGCGTCTCGCCCACGCCGTAGATGAAGATGATCAGTTCGGTACCGTCGGCCCCATCGACGTAGACCTTCAACGTGCCGCTGGAAATAAAATAGATCCGCTCGCCGGGCTGCTCCATCGAGAGGACATTGGTGCGGGCGGGCACCATCCGGCGATGCAAGAGGTTATTTACCTGGGTGAGTTGGTCGGGCGTGAGGCCACAGAACAGGCGGATCTGGCATAGTTGGGCAGGATCGTCAATAACCGGCATTGCTCTTTCCCTCGCCTGGCCCTCGGTGGTGGTGCCAACCA
>JBBSEL010000929.1:0-2572 GCA_038239755.1 Chloroflexia bacterium
CAGCCTATGCACCTGCTGATTTCGCCCATCTCCGCCAATCGCCTGCAATCCCCCGTCCCGATTGCCCCTGGAACGCGCTGTATGGGCTTCTGCGCCGTTTTGCTGCCAGGAGACGCCCCCCGCCCATGTCCCTAGGGCGTAGCGGGCTGCACACGCGGTCGGCAGGCGTAGACCAAAGCCCGGTGTCTTTCAGCGTTGGGCCGGATAGCCGAAACGGTGCCACGCATCCAACCGGGTTATGCACTCTCGTTCCTGATTGTCGCATGAGGGCTGTACGGATCGATCTCTTTTTCCCCTTGATCTTTTTAGACTAGAGTTTAGACAAACGGGCGAGGGTGCCTTGCACACCTCGCCCTGGCGATGCAGAATGGGGGTATGGATACCACTCCTACCTCCTCGCTGCTCCCTGAGCACCTTACCAAACTCGCCGCCTTTCGTCAAGCGGTGTACCACGAGGTCTTCACCGCCCGTCGGGACGCCCAGTTCGAGTTGCTTGACGCGCTGCTGCTCAACCCGCCCGCAGCGTCCCTGGCGGACCTCGCGCTCAGTCCCAGCTTTCAGCGCGCCTGGCCGAGTGCCTATGCGGCCCTGGAGGATGGCCGCCAAGATGCCCTGGCCTTGCGCCGCTTGTTGGTCGCGCACTTGCCGACGGCCCAGCCGCTCGTCTTCGCCCTTGATGGTACCACCTGGCCGCGCCCGGCGGCCCGCTGCCTGCCCGACCGCCAGTACTGTCACAGTCCGACCCCGGCCGTTCTGGCCGAGTCGATTGTCGTCGGCTGGCCTTACTCGCTGCTGGCCTGGGTGCCCGCCGCGCATAGCAGTTGGGCCCCGCCCCTCGCGTGCGACCCGATCGCCCCGACGCAGACGGCGATCCGCGTCGGCCTAGCGCAGTTGTCGACCCTCTGGGCGGCGCGCCCGGCGGCGGCTGGCGTATGGATCGTCGCCGCCGATGGCAGCTACAGCACGGTACCCTTCTGGCAAGGCGCCCGCGCTATCATCGGGACGACCGGCGGGATGGTCACCCGGCTGCGTTGCGACCGAGTGCTCTATGGCCCGCCCGGCCCTTATGCGGGCCGGGGCGCGCCGCGCAAGCACGGGGCGCGCTTCGCCTGTGCCGACCCGGCGACTTGGGGGCCGCCGACCACTGAGCAGATCGTCCAGGACGCCCGGTGGGGGCAGGTGCGGCTGCGGTATTGGGCCGGCTTGCACGATCGGCGGGATGGGCAGACGCTGCTGGGGGTGCTACGGGTCGCGGTGCATCAGGAGCGCCCCAAGCCCCCGGCAGCCCTGTGGCTCACGTGGCTGGGCGTCGCGCTGGAGCCAGAGACGATCTGGCGGGCCTATGAGCGGCGCTGGAGTATCGAGCCGAGCATCCACTTTCGCAAAGCGGGGCTGGGCTGGACCCGACCGCAGGTGCAGCCTGAGGCGATGGGCATCTGGACGGGGCTGGTGACGATCGCGGTCTGGATCGTCTTCTTAGCGCAGGGGGTCGGGGCGGCGAAGCGGGCACCCTGGCGGCGGGCGACGACCCCGGCGACGCCGGGGCAGGTGCGGGCGGGGCTCGGCGCGATTTTTCTGCACCTCGGGAGCCCGGTGCGGGCACCGCGACCCCGCGGAAAAGCGCCCGGGTGGCCGCCGGGCCGGGTGCGCCAGCGGGCGCAACGCCAGCCGGTGGTGAAAAAGGGGCCGCCGGGGGGCCAAAAGGGGCGCAAACGCCCCCGGGCCCCCGCGAAACTGAGCTAAAGGTGGGTTGTTAAGGTCCGAAGCGAGGGCCGGGGCGCGCCCCGGATAGCACTCGTTTGTCTAAACTCGAGCCCAGAAGTAAGCACTTATAAATATGTGAAAACTAAGGATGAGATCGTGGAAACAGCGCGTCCACTTACCCAGCGCAAAGCCCTCTATTCCTCAGTAGTCGCACAAGTAACATTACGGACCCTGCACGAATTATTCGAGGCTGACCGCACGGCCTATCTGGAAACCATTGTTTTCAATGGCTATATCGAATCGATTGATCGTGGCACTGGTCGTCCGGCACGAACCTGCCTCATCACAGTTCGTACAAACCGCGATACTTTCACGCACCTAGAACTGAGCAGAGTGGAACCGCTCGCGTGCCTGAAAACACTCAACGCCGGGGTCTCAAAGAGTCCAGCAGAACTGGCGCCGGTACGACCTGTTCTGGAATTTAACATGGTTGATTCCCGCTTCATCCAAGAAACTGACGTGCTATCAGGGCTGGATCAGCGGCCCAATCTTATGGAACTTACTCCCTCAGAGTTTGAGTCGCTGATAGCGAACCTGTTACAGGCGATGGGTCTGGAAACACGGCTCACCCAAGCATCGCGTGATGGTGGCGTGGATTGTGTAGCCTATGACCCACGGCCCGTTCTCGGTGGCAAGGTAGTGATCCAGGCCAAGCGCTATAAGCACACGGTTGGCGTCAGTGCGGTCCGTGATCTCTTCGGGACAGTTATGAACGAGGGAGCGTCAAAGGGCATTCTGGTCACAACCAGCGGCTATGGCAAGGCAGCTTTTGATTTTGCTGAAGGAAAGCCGCTCGAATTATTTAGCG
>JBBSEL010000930.1:0-2569 GCA_038239755.1 Chloroflexia bacterium
ATTGGGCTGGGGCTGGGGGTGTTGCTCTGGCGACCCACGGAGTGGGTGCTGGCGACGGCCCAGGTGGTGCCGAACGTGCCCCTGCTTGCCTGGCTCGCCAGCAACACCGCCCTGTGGGTCATGCTCGTCTTCTGGTTGCTCGCCGCCTGGCTGTTGAGGATCAGCCAAACACTACGAACTCCCAACCCCCAACCCCCAACCCCTACGTCGTAAGCCGCCGCGACGCCAGCTCCGCCGATGCCTGATCGACCCGATCTTCGGCTTGCTGTTCGCGCACCCAGGCGAGCAGTTGCGGCACCCCATCCGCGAAGCGCACCTGCGGGCTGTAGCCAAGCAACGCCTGGGCGCGGCGGATATCGGCAAAGCAGTGGCGAATGTCGCCCACGCGGAACTTCTGGCTGATGGTGGGGGCGATGTCGCGGCCCAATCCGGAGGCCAGGGCGCGGGCCACCTGGTTCACCGTCACCGGCGCGCCCGACCCGATGTTCACCGCCTGGAAATCGGCCCGGTCGGTCTCCATCGCCAGCAGGTTGGCCTGGGCAATGTCCGAGACGTGGATGAAGTCGCGGAGTTGGTCACCGTCCTCGAAGACCAGCGGTGGGTTGCCGTTCAGCAGGCGGGCGCTGAAGATGGCCGCCACGCCGGTGTAGGGGTTGGAGAGGGCCTGGCGCGACCCGTAGACGTTGAAGTAGCGCAGGGCGACGGTGGGGATGCCGTAGGCCCGCCCGATCTCCAGGCACATCTCTTCCTGATCGCGCTTGGTCGTGGCGTAGATCGAGGTGGGATAAAGCGGCTTGTCTTCGCCGGTGGGTACCGGGGTCACGGCGCGGCCACAACGGGGGCAGCGCATCTCCCAATCGTGCGCCTCTAGCTGCGCCGGGGTGCGGACCTGGGGATAAACGAAGCCATTCTCTGCGCATTCATACGCACCTTCGCCGTAGATCGACATGGACGAGGCGACGATCAGCTTGCGGACGCTGCCCCGGTCGGTGGCGAGCAGTTCCAGCAGCACCGCCGTGCCCAGGCTGTTCGCCTGCACATAGCGCACGATCTCGTACATCGACTGCCCGACGCCCACTTCGGCAGCCTCGTGGTAGACGACCTCGATCCCGTCCAGGGCCGCGCGCAGCCCCGCCGCGTCCACCATATCGCCGCGCACAAACTCGGCGGCGGGATGGAGATTGCGGGGCCGTCCATCCGGCCCGAACGGGTCCGCACCATGCACCTGCGGCACCAGCGAATCATACACGCGGACCTGATGTCCACGGGCGATCAAGGCATCAACGATGTGGGAGCCGATAAACCCGGCCCCCCCTAAGACTAAGACGTTCGCCACGTAGGATACTCCTTATCGAGCAACGAGTGCTGAGTGCTGAGTGCTGAGTGCTGAGGCACTTCCCCATACCTCGTACCTCGTACCTCAGTCCTCAGTCCTCAGTCCTCACGCCTGCCGTACTTGGGGGCCGTAGCGGCCCACGAGGCTGTTCCAGCGGACTTGCAGCAGGCCCCGGAAGGCCTTGATCGCGGCGCTGAGCACGTTGACCTTGCTGCCGCGTTCGTCGTGCCAGTGGACCGGCACCTCCTTGATCCGGTAACGCCGCCACTGGGCCAGGAACAGGATCTCGGCGTCGTAGCTCCAGTCGTTGATCCGGCCCCGGCGGAACAGGTCGTGCGCCGCCCGGCGGCTGAAGCACTTAAAGCCGCAGGTCACGTCCGAGATATTGCGCGTCACCAGCCGATCACTCAGCCAGGTAAAGACCTTGCCCATGTGTTCGCGCAGCCAGGGTTGCCGCCGATCCAGTTGTGCCCCTTCCATCTTGCGCGACCCGATGACGACCTCATAGCCCTTGTCCAGCCAGGGCCAGAAGTTGTCCAGCTCCTCCGGCGGGGTGGACAGGTCGGCATCGGTGAACAGCACGTAGTCGCCCTGGGCCGCCGTCATCCCGGTACGCAGGGCATACCCTTTGCCCCGGTTCACCGGGTTGGCGATGACGCGCACGGCGGGTGCCGCCGCCAGGGCCGCCTGGGCCACCGCCACCGTGTCATCGGTGCTACCGTCGCTCACCACGACGATTTCGTACGAATAGGATTGCGCTTGCAGATAGGCCAGCAATCGGGGCGCGGCCTGGGGAAACCGCACCGCCTCGTTATACATCGGGATCACGACCGATAGCCGGACGTTCCCCGTCTGAGATTCTGTCACAAATAGCTCCTCCACCGGTGACGGCTGATCCGCCACACCGGGGGGCAGCATACCATACAGGCCGCTGCACCGTCAAGAAGAACGTAACAGGCGGCGCGGGTGTGACGGACGAGGGGCGCGTGGTTCGTGGCTCGTGGTTCGTGGCTCGTTCATATGAGTGGTTCGTGGTTCGTATGAGTGGTTAGTGATTCGTGGTTCGTGGTTCGTGGTTCGTAACGAGGGATGCAGGATCACTGATTGCTGCCACTGTACCAACCCCCAACCCCCCACCCCCCAAAACCCACCCCCCACCCCCCCCCCGGCCCCCCCGGGGCCCCGGGGGGGTTGCGGGGCCAGGGGGCCGCGTGGGGGGGCCCAAAAACACGG
>JBBSEL010000931.1:0-2567 GCA_038239755.1 Chloroflexia bacterium
CGGTGTAGGCCAGCAGCACCGCCGGGCCGCCGGGCAGGGGCACGTCTTTCACCCCGGTCACCTGCACGGCGCGCCCCGTTTGCGCCAGGGCCGCCCCCTGGACAGCGCGGGCGGTGGCGGCAGTAGGGGCGGCGGTGGTATTGGTGATCGTTACCATCAGCCCGTCCAGTTTCTCCACAAAGCTGACATTCGGCCCGTTTTCGCTACGCGCCCAGCCTTCCGGCACATCCAGGGTATAGCCGCCCGCGCCCGAGTGATAGCTGACGAACGCCTGGGTGTCGGGGATGTCGCCGGGCGGATTTTGCTCTGGGGCCAGCGCTTGCTCGGTCGACGCGGGGACCTGTGCCGCCACCGTCGGGGCGGCGACCGTGGGTGTCCCTGCGATGACCGTAGGGGACGCGACCGCTATCGCCGCTGCCGTGGGGCGGGGCGGTTCGGTGGCGGTGGGACCGGGCGGCGGCGCGGTCGGGAGGGTCGCCGCTGGCGTGGCGGTCACCGCAGCCGTGGGCGGCACGGTGGGTGCCACCGTATCACAGGCGAGCAGAGTCAGCGCCAGGAGCAACGAGGCCAGCAAGAACGGCGTGCGCTGGGGATCAAACATGAATGATAAGTCTCCTCTCTAGGGGGTGCCGTGCAACAGCACAAAAAGGACGAGCACCACCGCCAGGGCCAGCCGGTAGGCGGCAAAGATGCCCAAGCCCGCCCGCCGCAGGTAGCGCAGCAGCAGGCCAATGGTCAGCGCGCCGACGATCGCCGCCGCCAGCACCCCGGCGAAAAACGGGCCACTGAGGTCGTGCGGTTGTAAGTCGCGCAGCTTGTAGAGCGCCGCCCCCGCAATGATCGGCGTGGACAGCAAGAACGAGAAGCGCGCGGCGGTGTCGCGGGTCATGGCGCGGGAACGGGCCGTGGCAATCGTGATCCCGGAGCGTGATACGCCGGGAATGATCGCCACCGCCTGGGCCAGCCCGACCAGCAACGCATCCCGCCAACCCACCTGCTCCAGCGCTTTGTGTTGGGGGGCGTAGTGGTCGGCCAGCCAGAGCACCAGCCCCATGGTAGCCGAGGTAAAGGCGATCAGCAGCAGCGAACGCAGTTGATCTTCGGCCAGCTTGTCGAGGGCCAGGCCGACCAGCCCGCCGGGCAGGGTCGCCAGGACCAGCAGCCAGAACAGCCGCCCATCGGTGGTGGCCGGACGATGGGCGTGCCCCAGCAGCCGCAGCCAGTCGCGCCAGAAGTAGCCGACCACCGCCAGCAGGGTGCCCACATGGAGCGCCACATCAAAGGTCAGGCCGGGGTCGGCCCAGCCCAGCAGCCGGGGCACCAGGATCAGGTGGGCGGACGACGAGATCGGCAAGAACTCGCTCAACCCTTGTACGACCCCCAGCGTGACCGGGATGCGGTAGTCCAGGGGCAGCAGCAGGGCCAACCCCACCGCGCCGATAATCAGCCCAAATAGTAAGCCGAGGGTCATGAGATCCTCGCGCTGCGTGGGGCGGACGGTCGTCCCAACCTGTTGCATAACTTTCCCCTCCAAGTGTGTCTCTATCATTCCACTGGTTTGAGCATACCAGGGCAACATGAAGGAACCATGAATCGGGATAGCCCGGCAGGGTGAGGGGGGTGATTCGCACGCGGGAGCTGGGGGGTTAATCTTGGGTATAGAAGAAGAGCAGAGAGCAGCGCCGTTAGGGTTTGCAGGGCGGGAAGGCGGCGTCCCGCGGCAGGCGCACGGTGAAGACGCTGCCGCCGGTGGGGGCCGTGTGGGCTGCGATCTCGCCACCGTGGGCCACGGCAATGGCTTGCGCGATTGCCAGCCCCAGCCCCCAGCCGCCCGTGGCGCGCGAGCGGGCGGCATCCGCCCGGTGGAACCGCGCAAAGATCTGGGCCACCTGATCCGCCGCAATCCCCGGCCCGCTATCGGTGATCGCGACCACCGCCTGGGTCGGGTCCGTGCCCGTCGCCCGGATGTCGATCTGCCCCTGGGCCGGGGTGTATTTGACCGCGTTGTCGAGCAGGTTCAGGAACAGGCGAAAGAGCTTGTCGGGGTCGCCCGGCACGCACAGGCCCGCCGCGATGTGTAGCTCCACGGTGAGCGCTTTCGCCGTCGCCAGCGGGTGAACCTGGTCGGCTACCAGCAGCAGCAGCGTGCTCAGGTCCACCGGCTCCCGCTGGAGCGCGGGCGAGGGGTCGTCGGCCCGCGCCAGTAGCAGCAGATCGTCCACCAACCGGGTTAGGCGGTCCACCTCTTCCTCCAGATCGGTCAGCACGATCTGGTAGTCGGCGGGGGCGCGATCACGGTGCAAGGTGACCCCGATCTGCCCTTTCATGATCGCCAGCGGGGTACGCAACTCATGCGAGGCATCGGCGGTGAATTGCCGCTGCCGCCCGAACGCCTCGTCCAGCCGGGCCAGCATCCGGTCGAAGGTGTGGGCCAGGCGGCCCACTTCGTCATCGGCCAGATCGAGATTCAGCCGCCGGCTGAGGTCCTGGGCGCTGATCTGCTGGGCGGCGCGGGTCAGCCGATCAATGGGCTGGAGGGCACGGTTCGCCAGGAACAGCCCCCCGGC
>JBBSEL010000932.1:0-2565 GCA_038239755.1 Chloroflexia bacterium
AGGGCGCTCACCCCCCAAAGGAAGTTGCCGTTCGGCCCCCCGTCGGGGCTGGCGACCACACTCCAGGCGGTGCCGTTCCAATGCTCCACGAAGGTCGAGCCGTCGCTGGTGCCTACGGCCCAGACGTTGGAGCTGCTCACCGCCGCCACGCCGAGGAGGCTGCTGTTCGCACCCGTCGAGGTGATCGGGACGCTGCTCCAGATGGTGCCGTCCCAATGGAGCGCCAGGGGGAACGCGGCCCCGCCCGCCTGGTAGGCTCCCACTGCCCAGACATCGTTCGCGCTGAAGCTGGCGACGGCGGCCAGGGTATTATAGTCGGTCCCGTTGTTCGGGCTGGGCACGAGGGTCCAGATCGCGGGGCAAAGCGGGGTCGGGCTGGCCGTCCCGCTCGCCAGGGGCGCGGCGGCACCGACAACGGCAGGCCGACCGGCGACCCGCCCGCTGGTGCTCAGCAATAGACCTCCGGCCAGCAGGGCCAGGGTCGTCAATACGATCACCTGCCAGAGATGGGCAGGGTGTGGGGGGCGATGCATAACGGTGTCTCTCCTTGTGCGAGGGTGCGAACCGACGGGGACCGGGGGTGAGGGACCGGGGTTAGCGGGTGTAGATATCAGGGTCGTGCCGTTCCATCCAGCGGTCGGGGGCACGGAGGGGCTGGAAGCCGTACTGCGCGTAGAGGCCGTGCGCGTCGCGGGTCGCCAACAGGACGCGCCGCAAGCCCTGGAGGTCCGGGTGGGCCAGGATGCAGGCCAGCAGCCATTTCGACAACCCCTGCCCCCGGTGGCTCTCGATCACAAACACATCGGCCAGATAGGCGAACGTGGCCGAGTCGGTGATCACGCGGGCAAAGCCCACCTGCTGATCGCCTTCGTAGATCCCGAACGCGAGCGAGTGATCGATGGCGGCTTGCACGGTGGCGGCGGGGATCCCCGTGGCCCAGTAGGAACGGGTCAAAAAGCCGTGGACCACGACCAGATCGAGCCGGGCCGGGTCGGTGCTGATCACGTAGGGTCCCTGGCGGTGCTCGATAATCATAGGCGGTGCCTCACAAAGCGTCAGGATAGGTCCCGATGGCTGGGGAGAGGCCGTCCAGCCAGTGGCGCGTGGCGCGGGGGGAGCGCAAATGCACCACCCGTAGATGCCGAGGAGACGGCTGTCTTGTCAGCAGAAGGTACTCGTGTCGCCGTCGGTGGTAGGTTTGCAGTGCCCACAACAAAATAGAATCGCGGCTAAAGAACGTCCGGCGTAGACTTTCGCGATTGTTGCCCCACAACGCCTCCTGGGTCAGCGCCCGGCGCAGGGTCCGCTCCAGGAGTTGGACCATGATGCGCCACAGCGGATAATCCAGCCAGACCAGCGTGTCGGCGCGGCCCCAGATCGCGGCACGGGCGTGGTTGTAATTGCCGTCGACAACCCACGCCTCGCCCGCCAGTGCCGCAGTGAGCCGTTGCTGAAAGATGTCAGGCCGGGCGGGCGTCCAATTCGCCTCCCAGTGCAGCGCGTCCAGTTCCACATGGGGAATACCCAGGCGGTGGGCGATCTGCCCGGCCAGGGTGGTTTTCCCGGAGCCAGAGGTGCCGAGGACCACCAGCCGCCGGGGCGTGTGGTTTACAGTCACGGTGGGGCGCGGCTGCCTCCTGTCAGGCCGGATTTCCCTGCGGGGGATTACGCGCAGTATACCATAGTGGCCGTCCCGCGCCAACATCGCTGCCGGGCGCGTTGACTCTGGTCGGCGGCGTCTGGTATACTGCGCTACCATTTGCGGCGGGTTGGGAGAAGCCGGTGTGAGACCGGCGCTGTCGCGCAACTGTAAGGCGGGTCCGCCCGCTTAGCCAGGTCGCCCACCCCCGTGCCGATCCTGTTCACCCTTCGCGGCTAGGGGTGCGGGATAGCCTCGCCCCCCTATGGGGCAGGCTGTCTCTTCCCCCGCGCCGGTGCCGAGCCGATGCCCCGTTTCCTGCTGCTGATTCCGTTCGCCCTCTTGCTCGTGCTGGGGCAGCCCCCTGCCCCCCTCCAGGCCCAGGCTCCGCCCGGCGTGGGGGTGATGATCTGCTACCCCGATGGGCACGTCGAGTCGCTGTGCGTGAGCGTGCCGTCCGCCGGGGTCACCGGGTTAGAGGTGTTGCAGCAGGCGGGGGTGCCCCTGCGGGTGGATTCGCAGAGTGGCGGGGTCGCCGTCTGCGCGCTGCGCGGGCAGGGCTGCACCGATCCCAGCGCGCCCTGCTTCTGCCAGTGTATCGGCGGGGGCGACTGTCTCTACTGGATCTATTATCACTGGCAGGGCGGGCGCTGGGTCAGCGCGAATCTGGGGGCGAGCAACTACACCGCCCGGCCCGGCACCCTGGATGGCTGGGGCTGGGGTGCCCCCCCGCCCGCGCCTACCGGGGCCGCGCTCTGTGGGGGGGCAGCCTCCGCCCCGTCGCCTACCCCCCGGCCTCTCGCCCCTACGCACGTGCCGGTGGTGCCCACTCGTGGCCCCCCCCCCCCCGCCCCCCCCCCCCGGGGGGGCCCCCCCCGCCCCCCGCGGGGGCCCGCCCCCCCCCCCCGGCCCCCCCCGCCCGCGCC
>JBBSEL010000933.1:0-2557 GCA_038239755.1 Chloroflexia bacterium
CACGGCGGTCCAGAACGCCGCCCCCTGGTCGCGGGTGATCTGCACATACTCCACCCCTATCGAGAAGAGGGGTAGGCCCAACTGCTGGGCCAGATCGACATAGGGGCCGAGGAAGTCGGCGCAGTAGGAGCGGCGGAAGGCATCGGCATCGGCCAGTGCCATGTTGCCGCGCCAGCCCGCCGGGTAATAATGCCCGTCGGGATGCCAGTAGAGCGGGTCCACATGCGGCTTGAGCAACACCTGGAAGCCCTGCGCCTTGGCGGCAGAGCAGACGAAGCCCACATCCTCGGTCGGCGTGGTGTTGCCGACCAGCCCGATCCCACCTTTGCCCCCTTCGTCCAGGTCGGCAAACACATACTGGTCGGCGTGGCTGGCGATGGGCGCGGGGGTGGGCAGCACGTCATGCTGGGGGTTGCCCGGATCCATGCGGATGATGCAGTACTGATGCGGGACGATGGAGACGGCGTCCGCCCCATCGTTCTTAAGCTGCTGCAACAGTTGGAGCACCCGCGTGCGGTCAGGTGGATGGTAGAGCCGGATGGTGATGCCACGGAACATCGGGAGTCTCCTTCGCGGATTGCGTGATGCATGATGTGTGATACGTATTGCGTCGTTCCGATCACTGATCACTGACCACTGACCACTGACCACTGACCACTCGTCACTTCTTCCGCTTCACCGTCTGGCGGATCGACGCGGCGTGTTCGCGGAAATGGGTGACAGGGCGGTGGAAGAGGCCGTCGAGGGTGCGTTCTTCTTCGCCGAACAGTTTGACCCGGCGCGCCCAGTCGGCGGCAGAGACCCCGGCCAGGGTGTGGAGCAGGGCCGCGTGCTGGCGGTCATAATAGCGGGTCAGGTCGTGCCGGGTGGCGCGGCGGGCCTGCCAGCGCACCAGCCGCAGGCTGATCCAGTCGCGCAGCCAGATCGGGATCGGGGGCGCGCCGCGCTTCTTGCCCTGCTGCGCCCGCAGGATGCCGCCACGGATGAAGCCGACCGCATAGGCCACATGCCACAGCTCCTCTTTAATTGTCCAGTCCGTCTCGCCACTGGGGCGGTCCAAGTCGGCATCGGAGAGCGAACTGACCAGTGCGTGGAAGGCGGTGCGGGTGGTGTCCAGGTCGGCGTGCAAGGCGGCGGGGTTGAGGGGTTGGGTGGGGGTAGCGCGTGGGGCGCGAGTGGTCATGCGGGGGTCCTCCTGTGGGTGGGGCTGGCGCTATTGTACCACAGCCGGGCCGGGGATGGGAGGGCCGGGGTATGCCGGTTAGCGGGGTCCCCACCAGGCGGGCTGGAAATCCCACTGCGGGTCCGAGGTGAGCCGGACGAGGTTGCCACCACTGGCGTCCATGCTGTAGATCTCGAAGTTTTGCGGGTTGTCGCCCCGGTTCGATTGGAACGCGAGGTGCTTGCTGTCGGGGGACCACGTTGGGGCGGCGTCGGTGGCCGCGTCGTTGGTCAGCCGAGTCTGGCCGCTGCCGTCGGGGTTCATCACGTAGATCTCGGCGTTGCCGTCGCGCCGCGAGGTAAAGGCGATGCGGGTGCCGTCGGGCGACCAGGCTGGGAGGAAGTCGTCGCCCGCCTGGCGGGTGAGGTTGGTTTGCCCGCTGCCGTCAGCCCGCATCACATAGATCTCGGCGTTGCCGTCACGGTGGGCGGTGAAGGCCAGGCGGGTGCCGTCGGGTGCCCAGGCCGGGTCGCTGTCGTCGGCGGGATCGGTGGTCAGCGTTGTCGGCGGCGGGCCGTTGATGCTCATCACATAGAGATCGTAGTTGCCCGCCCGTGCCGAGGAGAAGGCGATCCGCTGCCCGTCGGGTGCCCAGGCCAGGCCGATGTTGTCCGACGGGTCGTTCAGGTAAGCGGTCAGGCCAGTCCCGTCGGGATTAATCAAGTAGAGGCCGCGCGGCTCGCGGTAGGAGCCGAAGGCCAGCCGTTTGCCGTCGGGTGCCCAGGCCGGGCTGTAGTCGTGGAAGGCGTCGTTGGTCAGGCGGCGCAGGTCGGTGCCGTCGGGCTTCATCGTATAGATGTCGTCGTCGCCGCTGCGGCGCGAGGTGAAGGCGATCCGGTCGCCGCCGGTGCGGTCCGGTAGCAGCCGGGGCAGCAGGATTACCAGCAAGATCACCACGACGATCCCCACGACCACGCCCCCGATGATCAGGCCGGTGTTCCGCCCGCCGCGTTCCGGGGTCGGGGCGGCAGGGGTCACCGGGAGTGCGGTCGTGGGCAGGTCGGGCAGCGTGGGCAGCGGCACGGTGGCGGGCGGTTGCGCGGCGCGGGCTTTAGCCGTGTCGAGCAGCGCCCGCAGGTCGGGGCCGATCTGCGCGTCCCCGGCGAGGTCGAGCGCGTTTTCGAGGATGGTGATGATCGGCCAGGTGCCTGCCGCTGTCGGACGGCCCCAGGTGTCGCTCTCGGCGTTGTTGACCAGGGTGGTCAGTTCAAGGGTCGCCGGGTCGTCCAGGTTGGCGCTCTCGCGCAGGCTGCGCGGCAGGTCGGCCATCAGCAGGCGACGGGCGTCCGCATCATCAATGTTTGGCAGTTCCAGCAGCAAGCCGATCAGCTTGCG
>JBBSEL010000934.1:0-2556 GCA_038239755.1 Chloroflexia bacterium
CCCCCACGCTGGTATCTTGCGCCTGTTGCCGAGATTTATTTGTCACCCAATTTGTCAGCAGAAAATATATCCTGCCTCTGCGAACACCCGCCCAGCGGCCTGCCGGGCGCGCCCCATGCGCGGGGCGGGTGCATGTTCCTTTTTACCAGGGAGATGTATAGCACAGATCCGGCGACCGGGCAGGGCTGTTGCAAAGTCAGTTGGTACTCGCTGACCTTCCGATCCTGTCATCCTGAGCGCAGCGAAGGATCTTGTCCGGGCCAGCCGATTGCCCGCATAGAGCGGATCGTTGCCTCGGCACCTCGGACCGCCGAGAAGATCCTTCGCGGCGCTCAGGATGTCAGCCTGGGGGGGCTGACACCGAAGGACTTTGCAACATCCCTGCCCAGCGACTGGACAGGCGCGTTGCGCGGGGGGGCGGGTTGTGGTATAATCGCGGGGTGCCCTGATGTGGTGGGCATCTCTCTGGCCGATTGATGGTGTTGACTGAAGGAGTTTTCTTGTGGATTTCGCAACTGCGCTATATATCGTCGAGATTATCGTGTCGACGGTACTGGTGATTGTCATCTTGCTCCAGGCCAAAGGCTCCGGGTTCAGCGGCGTGTTTGGCGGCGAGACCAGCCAGATTTACCGCACCCGGCGCGGCCTGGAACGGCGGCTCTACCAGTTCACGATCACCCTGGCGGTGGTGTTTGTCCTGTTGTCGCTGGTCACCAGCATCGTCGGCAGCCAGAAGTAACCCCCAGGCGGACCGGGCGCGGGCGGAATGGGCAAGGGCGGTTGAGTGCGGCGGTGGTCGGCTCCCGTAATCTTCCCCATTCCGCCTTTTGCATCGGCTAACCGCTCCGTCCTTCGCCCCCCTGACCCCCATGCCCGCAACCTCGTTCCGGCTCCAGATAACCGTCGCCCTGGCCGGGCTGCTGATCATCGGTGCCTTGCTGGTGCGGGCCACGGCGCTCAGCCCGCCGGCGGTGGTGCCTGCGGCGGGGGGCACCCTGGTCGAAGGGGTGGTGGGCGTGCCGGATCAGATCGACCCGTTGCAGATGGGCAGCACGGTGGATCGGGACCTGGCGAGCCTGCTGTTCGCCGGACTGACCCGGCTGGATGCGCGGGGCGACGTGGCTCCCGACCTGGCCGCCACCTGGAAGGTGAGCGCCGACGGTAAGCAGTACACCTTCTTCCTCCGCCAGGAAGCGCGCTGGTCCGACGGCACGCCCGTAACCGCCGACGATGTGCTGTTCACGGTGAACCTGCTCCAGAACCCCGACTTCCCCGGCGACCCGACCCTGATCGGCCTGTGGCAAGCGGTCCATGTGACCAAGCTCGACCGGATGAGCGTGCGGTTTGACCTGCCCCAACCCTACAGCCCCTTCCTCCCCTTTACCACCGTCGGGCTGCTCCCGGCCCACCTGCTGCGCGACATCCCGGCGGCGACCCTGGCCGATGCCCCGTTCTGGGCCGCGCCGCTAGGGGCCGGGCGCTGGCGCATCGTCGCCGGGCGCAGCACCCCAGCCACCCCCTCGCCCGGTGCGGCTGCCGCGCCCACCCCCGACCCGCAACGAGGCCTGTTGCTGGAACCCAACCCCACCTACTGGGATAGCGGTGCGGTGCCGCTCTTGCACCGGCTGTGGTTCCGCTTCTACCCCACGACCGGGGCGTTGCGGGCGGCGTTTGACCAGCGCGAGGTGGACACGATCAGCACCGTGGAGGCCGCCGACGTGGCCGGGTTGCGTGGGCGGCCCGATGTGCAGATTTACAGCGCCGAGCTACCGGCCACGCAGATGATCCTACTCAACCTGCGGCTGCCGCTGTTCGACCGGCAGGAAACGCGGCAGGCGCTGTTGCAAAGCCTGGACCGCCCCAACCTCTTGCGGGCGGCGGCGAGTGGGCAGGGGCAGGTGGCGCAAAGCCCGTTGCTTTCCAGTTCGTGGGCCTATCGCCCGGTGCTGGAACACTATATCTATGACCCGGTGGCGGCGGGGGCGCTGCTCACGGCGGCGGGGTGGTTCGATGACGGGCAGGGGGGCCGCAGCCGCAAGGGGGTGCCCCTGCGCTTCACCCTGGTCTACCCCGCCGACAACCCCGAAGTGGCGACGCTGGCGACGGCGGTCCAGGCCAATTGGGCACAGGTGGGGGTGAGGATCACCCTGCGGGCGGTGCCCCGCGACCAACTGTTGAGCGCCTACCTCCAGCCGCGCACGTTCGAGGCGGTGCTGATCGGTTGGCGCGGGGTGGCGAACGACCCCGATGTGTACCAACTCTGGCACTCGACCCAGGCGACGGCTCCCGGCTTCAACTTTGCCGGGTTCCGCAACGATGCGGCGGATCTGGCGCTGGAGGAGGCCCGGCAAACCCTCAAGCGGGCCGAGCGGGTGCGGGCCTATGACGATTTCCAGGATGTGTTCGCCAACGAGTTGCCCAGCCTGTTGCTCTACTACCCGCGCTATAATTACGTGGTCCGCAACCGCGTGCAGGGGGTGAGCCTGCCTCTGGCGCTGGCCGACCCCAGCAGCCGCTTCCAATCGCTGGCCGGGTGGTACATCCAGACCCAGGCCG
>JBBSEL010000935.1:0-2555 GCA_038239755.1 Chloroflexia bacterium
GGTGACGGGGCCGAAGCACAAACTGACCGGGATTCCCGGCTCGCCGCCGAACATGGTGGACCCGCCGTCGGGCTGCCGCTTCCACCCGCGCTGCACGATGTGCAAGCCGATTGACACGCAAACGTCCCCCCGGCTGCAAGAGGTAACCCCCGGCCACTGGGTGGCCTACCACGAGGGGATGCCGTTCCAGCCGAACATGCGCTAGGGGGCGGGCACCCGGTCAGGAACCCCGGCCACGGGGCACCCGCCCCCGTCGTTGCACCGCGTCTGCTATTTCGCAGGAGGAGATCATGGCTACATCGGTCAGTTCAGCGCCGCCCACCCCCGCCCAGCAGGGCGATGTGGTGATGGAAGTGCGCCATCTGGTCAAGCGTTTTCCTATCGGCACCGCCTTCCGCCAGCGGCAAGTTCATGCCCTGAACGATGTGTCGTTCGTGCTCAAGCGCGGGCATGTGCTGGCGCTGGTCGGCGAATCGGGTAGCGGCAAATCGACCACCGCCCGGCTGCTCGCCCGGCTGATGCCGCCGACTAAAGGCGAGATCATCTATAAGGGCAAGGATGTGCTGAAAAGCGAACCTGCCGCCACGCTGGCCTACCGCAGCGACGTACAGATGATCTTTCAAGACCCGTTCGGTTCGCTGAACCCGGTCCACACCATCGGCTACCACATCGAGCGCCCGCTGTTGATCCACAAAGTCGTGTCCTCCGGGGAGGTCCAGGAGCGGGTCAACGAATTGCTGGAACGGGTGGGGCTAACCCCCGGCGCGGATGTGGCGCAACGCTACCCCTACCAGCTTTCCGGCGGGCAGCGCCAGCGCGTGGCGATTGCCCGCGCCCTGGCCGTCAACCCGCAGATCATCCTGGCCGACGAGCCGATCTCGATGCTCGACGTGTCGATCCGCATGGGCGTGCTCAACCTGATGGAGCGGTTGAAAGAGGACATGGGCATCGGCTTCCTCTATATCACCCACGACATCGCCAGCGCCCGCTATATCGGGGACGACACGATGGTCATGTACGCCGGGCACGTCGTCGAAGGCGGCGAGAGCGACGAGTTGATGCACAACCCGGCCCACCCCTACACCCAGCTATTGCTGGCGGCGGTGCCCAACCCTCATGCCGGGCTGGGGACGCGCAAGGTGGAGGCGCGGGGGGAAATCCCTTCGCTGGTCGATCCCCCGCCGGGCTGCCCCTTCGCGGCGCGCTGCCCCCATGTGATGGAGGTGTGCCGCGAGACGATGCCGGGCAAAGAGTGGCGCGCGCCAAACCACTGGGTCCGCTGCCATCTCTATGGCGCTGGCCCCGACGCGACCCCTTATCCGGGCGAAACCGCCCTTACTTCATAAATCCAAAGGCAGGTGTATGACTAGTTTAGCGTTTCCGGCAGGCTTCCTCTGGGGGGCGGCCACGGCTTCATACCAGATCGAAGGCGCGGTCCACGAAGATGGGCGCGGCGAGTCGATCTGGGACCGTTTTTCGCACACCCCCGGCAAAATCGGGGACGGCAGCACCGGCGATGTCGCCTGTGATCATTACCACCGCTGGCAAGGCGATATCGACCTGATGCAAGAGTTGGGGCTGAAGGCCTATCGCTTTTCGATTGCCTGGCCGCGCATCCTACCTGCCGGGCGCGGCACGGTGAACCAGGCCGGAGTGGACTTCTACAGCCGCCTGGTCGATGGCTTGCTCCAGGCCGGGATCACCCCGTTCGCCACGCTCTACCACTGGGACCTGCCGCAAGCGCTCCAGGATGCGGGGGGCTGGCCTGCCCGCGCCAGCGCCGAGGCGTTCGTGGAGTATGCCGATGTGATTAGCCGGGCGTTGGGCGACCGGGTCAAAAACTGGATCACCCACAACGAACCCTGGTGCGCCAGCATCCTCAGCTACCAGATCGGCGAACACGCACCGGGTCTGCACGATGCCTCCGCCGCGCTGGCCGCCGCCCATCACCTGCTCTTGTCGCATGGCTGGGCCGTCCCGGTGCTGCGCCAGAATAGCCCAGGGGCCGAAGTGGGGATCACCCTGAACTTCACCCAGGCCATGCCCGCCTCGCCCAGCCCCGATGACGTGGCCGCGGCGCACTGGTTCGACGGCTTCTTCAATCGCTGGTTTACCGACCCGCTCTATCGCGGCTCCTATCCCGCCGACATGATCGAGTCGTACACCACCGAGGGTGCAGTGCCTGCCGAGGGGCTGCCGTTCGTCCATCCTCCCGACATGGCGGCGATAGCGGCCCCAATCGATTTCTTGGGGGTCAACTACTATACGCGGGCGGTGCTGGGCGGGGCCGACGGCCCGGAACACAAGGTCGCCGCCGAGGCCGCGCACACCGAGATGGACTGGGAGGTCTACCCTGCCGGGCTGCACGATCTGTTGGTCCGCCTGGAGGCCGACTACCACCCCGGCAAGCTCTACGTGACCGAAAACGGGGCCAGTTATTCTGACGGTCCCGATGCCGAGGGGCAGGTCCACGACGAGCGGCGGCGGGTCTATCTGCGCGATCACTTCGCCGCCAGCCACCGCGCCATTGCCGACGGGGTGCCCCTCGCCGGGTA
>JBBSEL010000936.1:0-2551 GCA_038239755.1 Chloroflexia bacterium
ACCTTCAACCCGGCTGCTGCCGCGAGGAGTTCGGACACCAGGGGAGCCGCCGGGAGAAGGTGTTCCAGATTGTCCAGCACCAACAGCACCTGCTTCGCCGACAGGTAGCTTTGGAGCGCCGCGACCACCGGTTGTCCATCGGCGGCCCTCACCCCCAGCGCCTGGCTGATCGTGGTCGCCACCAGGGTCGGCTCCAGCACCGGGGCCAACGCGACAAAGAAGATGCCATCGGGGAAGTCTGCCCCAGGCTGGCCTGCGACCTGGAGCGCAATGCGGCTCTTGCCGACGCCTGGCGGCCCGGTGAGGGTGAGTAGACGCACCGCAGGCCGCGCCAGCAGGCTGGCGACCTGGGCGACGACCTGCTCCCGCCCGATAAACGCCGTAGGAGGGGCCGGTAAGTGGGTGACGGAGCGGGCGAGCACGCGCCAGGGTGCATCAGCGAGGGTGAAAAGGCCGGTGCCCGACGGGGGCGCGGGCAATTCGCTGCGGGCGAAGGTGACAAACAGCGGCAGTTCCTGCGGCGGGATCTGGAGGCTGCTGGCGAGCCGCTCCGCCACCTGCCGTGAGGGCCGCCGCTTGCCCTCCTCAATCTTCTTGATCGTCTCCACCGAGTACCCGACGAGCCGGGCCAGGTCCTGCTGCGGGAGATCGCGGCGCTTACGGGACTGGCTGAGCCACTGACCAAACGTGGTCGCTGCCCCGGTGACTTCTCCCATTCCTGCCTGCTCTTTCTCGCCCCTTCGGCGATCCGCCCTTGCCGCTCGCCCCGGACCTGTGGCAGAGGCAGCGATCACACAACCCGGAGGTGTACTCTTTTTTGTCCCCCGCTTTGTACTCGTGATTATAGCACTTTTGGCGGCGACCTGACGTGTTCTATACAGATGTTCTACACACCGTAGTGGCAGCACAGGACCGACACTCGATGCGGAGATGTGTGCTGTCGTAAGTACCGAAAGGAGGCACACTGCGGCGGAAGAAAGCAAGCTCGCCGCTTGCTCTCATTATGATGCAAGCGATGAATAGGATGACCAGCGGGCGTGAGACCACGCCCTGGCTGCAAGCACCGGGGACGACCTGCGATCGGCAGCGGCGTACCCCACAAATGGAGGAAAAATGAAGCGATCTGCTAACGTTAAGCGCCTGTTCCTCGGGGCCGTCCTGGCCCTCACCATCGCCGGAACCCTGGCGGCAACCCATCAGACCACCGCCGTCTCCGGCAGTTCCCGCGCGGCGGGTTCGACCACCTCAGCCGGGCCGACCACAGGCTACCTGCCCACAGCCAAGCTGACCATCCGCAGCACCAAGCTGGTCGACCTGAACAAAGAGATTGTGGCCTTGCCCCTGCACAAAGGCAACTTTAACGGCCAGACGGTCTGGTTCATCATCACCGATGCCTCTGACTTTGGCCTGGCGCACGACCTCGATGTCAACTACGCGCCCAAACTCGCCAACATGGCGATTGGCTGCCCGGCCTGTGTGCAAGAAGTGACGCTGTCGGTGCCTGCCGGCAACAAGTTCAACGAGGCGATTGTCAATTTCCAGGGCATTCCCGACTTTTCTCCCACCCGGATCCTCACGCCGGGAGTCACTGGTTTCCCCCCAGCGGCAGCGCAGCCGGGCGCAGTCGGGGACGCCAAATATAGCCCGTTCATCCGCATCCAGGGCGCAGATGTCATCTACAACGCGCCCATTGTCGCGGTCGGCACCGGCCCGTTCGACGTGATGCACCATACGAACACCTCGGATCGGGTGATGAATATGGATCTGACCGCGAATGATGAGAAAGTGGATATGCTCTTTATCCGCGGCTTCGACTCGGGCCAGCCGATTATCTACCTCAGCACCGAAGCGTCAGACCCGATGGCGGCGGTGATCGAGCGGGCCACCTACGTACCGCTGCTCAAGGATTCCCCCTTCCTGGGCGGCGACGACTTCCTGGGATCGGCGCGGGAGCGCATCTTCCCCTTTGCCAATGGGCAGACCGGCGCGACCAATCCCCAGGCTCAGGGCTTTGCCCACACGATCCTCGATGGCTATGGCGATCAGGATGCGAACATAGCGAACACCGCGATGATCGCGGCGCTGCGGAACGGCGGCGACTCGCTGAACACGCAGGGCGATTTCCCCACCCTGTCTGATCCGCGCCATGCCAATGCCTACAGCCCGCTGTGGGATGCCCAGGTGGGGGTGTGGACCCCGCAGGCCATCGCCCAGGGGCGGAACACGCGCCAGAACGACGAGAACCAGATCCTCAAGCTCGCGGTGGACGGCTTGATTACCGGCCCGGACGGGATGCCCTACGGCTCGGTGGGCTTTGTGATCAACTGCCCCGTGATTGGGTTCCTGCTCCAGGAGCCAGTCAAAGATCTGGTACCGAATCCGCTTTCCAAATAGAGTAGGGGCGGTGTTGCCCGGTGCCAGAGGCAACACCCCCGCCGTGGGGGCCGGGCCCAACCCCCCCCCACCACCATTGTAATGGGTTTTGGCCCCAACGTCTTGGATTGGACGGGAGCGCGGGACCCCAAAACCCGGCCCGGTGAGAAAAAAACCA
>JBBSEL010000937.1:0-2547 GCA_038239755.1 Chloroflexia bacterium
ACTAGGCACCACTTCGATTTTGGATTTTAGATTTGGGGCGATGCTCTCCAGCCGCTCACCGCCAAAATCTAAAATCCAAAATCCAAAACCCTATGTCGCCTGAAGAAGCCCTGGCCCTCATCCAGGGCGGCGAAAGCGCCACGGTCGAGCTGAAGCCCGAAAGTGAATACCAGACGACGCTGGCCGAGGCGCTGACCGCCCTGGCAAACAGCGCCGTTGGGGCACCTGCGACCATCTTCGTCGGGGTGCAAGACCAGCCGATCGTGATCCGGGGCATCACCGACCTCAAGGCGGTGACCGACCGGCTCTATAGCGCCGCCCGGCAGGTCCATCCCCCCCTCCACGATCTGATCACCGTAGAGCCGATCCTTATCGGCGGGCAAACGGTCGTCGCCGCCCATGTCCCCGCGCAGGTGCCGGGCGTCTACCACGTCGCCGGGCGCTACCTCGCCCGCCGGGGCACCCAGAACCTGCCGCTCACCCCCCAGGAACTCTTGCGCCTGCTCCACGAACGGGGCATCTATGCCTACGAGGACCAGGCCGCGCCCGGTGCGACCCTGGCCGACCTCGATCCCGCCCGCTTCGCCTGGTATCGGGAACAGCGCGCCGCCAAGCGCCTCTCCGCCCTGGACGATCTGGACGACCGCGAACTGCTGGAGAAGCTCGATCTGCTCGCGCCGGGCGGGGTGCCGACGGTGGCGGCGGTCCTCTTTTTCGGGCGCGATCCGCAACGCTTCTTCCCCCACATGGTCCTCCGCGCCGCCCGCTTCCTCACCGAATGGACCGGTGATTTTCACGATCAGGAAGAAATCGGCGGCACGGTGCCCGAAATGATCGACCGGGCCAACGCCTTCGTCCAGCGCAATATCGCCCACGGCGCACAGATCGTCGGCACCCAGCGCGTGCCCACCGCCGCCTACCCCGAAGTGGCCGTGCGCGAGGCCATCGCCAACGCCGTCGCCCACCGCGACCTGGCGATCACGGCGGCGACGATCCGCGTCTTTGTCTTCAGCAACCGCATCGAGATCGACTCGCCCGGCGGCCTCCTGCCCGGCCTGACCGTAGACAACATGGCCCGCCTGACCCGGCTGCGCAACCGCCGCCTGGCCGACCTGCTCTACCACACCGGCTATATCGAGCGTCAGGGCACCGGCATCCGCCGCATGATCGCCGCCATGCGCGCCGCCGGGCAACCCGACCCGGTGCTGGAAAACTTCGGCGAGTCGCTGTTCGTCACCCTCCATGCCGCCGCCCCCACGCCGCCCGGCACCACCCCGCCCGCTCCCGCCGCGACGAGCCTGCCCCCGGCCACTGCGCCCCCCGCCGCAGCGGCCCCGGCCCCCACCCTCCCGCCGCCCGGCACCACCCTCAACCTGCGCGAACGCCGCCTGCTGGCCTACCTGCGCGACAAAGGGGCGATCACCCGCGTGGAGTACGAATCGTATTTCGGGGTCGGCACCCGCACCGCCAAGCGCGACCTCAAACACCTGCAAGACCTGGCCCTGATCGTCCATCGCGGCAACAGCACAGCCAGCTATTATGTGCTAGTCGAGGCGTAGTTGGGGGTTGGGGGTCAGGGGTTGGGGGTTGGTCGGTCTTGGGCAGTGTCAGCGCGGGGCCAGCACGGGGCCAGGATAAACATATTGCAGCAGGGCAATAATTCACCGGTCACCTGATCGGTCCGTGTAGCGGCGCACCGACGTGTGCGCCTGGTGGGGGTCCCCCAATCTCCAGGCTAACCCCGCTCGTCCCCGCCCACCCGTTCCCCCACCCCACCAGGGCCGACCGATGTGTCGGCCCCTACCCAGAAAAAGGTATCGCCCCTGTCAACATCCGCCCGTAGCAGGGCCAACGCGGGGCCAGCGCGGGGCCAATACGGGGCCGGAGCAGTGCCAGGGCGGGGTCGTGGCGGGGTCAGCGCGGGGCCGGAGCAGTGCCAGAGCGGTGTCAATGCAGAGCCAGGGCGGTGCCAGGGCGGTGCCAATGCCAGGAGTAGGCGGGGCAACGTAACCTTCGGCGGGCAGCGGCAATACACTGTACGAATAAAAGAGCGAGGGCCGGGCCGTCCGGCGTTGGCCGGGCCGCTACGCTGTGCTATAATAGTGCCTGCCCTGGGGAGCATTGGGTGCCACACCTGGCACCGATAGGGCGGGGCCCGGTCTGCCTGGAATGGCACCAGGGCCGGGCCGATGCTACGGCAGCATTTACTCTAATCCTAAAGGAGATCGCTATGCCCTTCGGACTATTTGAAAAAGCCCCCGAAATAACGCTCACGGTAGACCGCCCACAGGGGCCGTATTACCCCGGCGACGTAATCCATACTTCGCTCCACGTCAAAGCCGAAAAAGACAGCAAAGTCAACGGCGTGCGCGTGGCCCTCGTCCTGCGGACCAAATACAAAGAAAACGTGCAGCAAACCGACACCCAGACCAAGCAGACGACCACCGTGCAGAACGATATCTCTGCCGAAACCGAGATCGACAAGCAGGCCCCCCTGGGCCAGACCAGCCTCCACGGCGACCAGACGGTCACCGCCGACCTGCGCAT
>JBBSEL010000938.1:0-2544 GCA_038239755.1 Chloroflexia bacterium
GGGGGTGGTGGGGCAGGCCCTGGCCTGGAGTGCGGGGATCGCGGTGCTGGCGTACCTGCCCTTCTGGGAAGGTTGGGCCACCCTGCACCCCCTCTGGAGCGGGCCGGCGGCCACCCGGTTTGTCAATTCGCTGGCATCGCTGGTGCGGATCAAGCTGCCCGAAAGTCTCCATCAGTGGGCCGTGAGCGGGCAGTGGCAGCCCGCCGCGCGCTGGCAGGTGGACGCCGTGCGGGCCACGCTCGAAGCCCCTCTGCGCGAGGTGGCCGGCGCGGTGAGCCTGGGGGTCGCCGTGCTGCTGACCGGGCGGGCGCGCACGCTGGGCGACCTGACCCGCGGCTGGGGGTGGATCGGGTTTGTGTACCTCACGCTCGGCGCGGTGTGGTTCTGGCCCTGGTACGTCGCCTGGCTGCTGGTCCCGGCGGCCCTGGTGGGGCCTGGCCGGCTCCAGACGGCGACCCTGCTGTTGAGCCTGACCAGCCTGACGCTGTACGCGATCTACCCGGTCGTGCATCCGGCGCTGGGGACGCTACCCGATTGGCGGGCGCTGATCGTCATCTTGCCCGCCCTGGTATATGCGCTGGGGAGTGGATGGCGCGCCCGGCGCACCAAAGTAGCGGGGCCAGGGGATCGACTGCCCGCCGTTGCCCCGCGGCCCGCCGAACAATAGCAGCGTGCGCCTGTAGTGTGCGGATTTGGCGTCCGGGGCCGAAATGCACTCAGTGAACCGTCCTCAACCATGATGGCAGGCCTCCAGGCACAGCTCGTGCAGTTGCTCCGCTATGATTTACCAACTAATCGCTCAACTCGTCTCACTATTGCTCGACCTGTTTGCCAGCCGCCACCGCTCTGCGCGCCACAAGGACATGCAGATCCTGCTACTCCTCCAGCAATTGCGTATTCTGCAACGTCAGCAGCCCAAGGCGCCACGAGTTTCGCGTTGGGAAAAGTTCACCCTGGCCGTGCTGACAAATAAACTTACCCATTTCAGCCGCGACGCCAAGGCCAAGCTGGACCAAACCATGCTGCTGTTCAAGCCGGCTACGGTCCTTAAGTGGCATCGTGACCTCGTCCGGCGCAAAGGGACCTTCCAGCAGCCGCCCTGGATCCCGCGTCATCAGAGCGATCCGGCCCGGGTCGAAGTACTGCTACGCTTGGCGCGGGAGAACCCAAGCTGGGGCTATCGTCGGTTGCCTGGTGAACGGCTCAAACTCGGCGATAAAATGGGCCGTTCTAGGGTGCGCGACATCCTCAAACGCCAACATGTACCGCCCGCTCCCCAGCGAACGGATCAAAGGGGTAATTGGCGCACATTTCTCGGCCATTATGCGCACCAACTGATGGCCTGCGATTTCTTCACCGTCGAGACTGCGTGGTTGCAAACCCTGTATGTGTTTTTCTTCATCGAGTTGGATAGTCGCCGGGTCCATTTCGCGGGCTGTACCGCACATCCAACAGCAGAGTGGGTGACCCAGCAAGCGCGGCAGCGAACGTGGCGCCTGCAGGATCAACATAAGCAAGTGCGCTTCTTGATTCGTGATCGCGACGCCAAGTTCCCAGCGAGCTTTGATGCCGTATTTGCGGCAGAAGGGCTGGCGATAATCAGGACACCGTATCGCTCCCCCAAAGCGAATGCGTTTGCAGAAAGATGGATTCGCAGCGCCAGGTCAGAGATCCTGGATAAGATACTGATCCTGAATGAACCTCATCTGCGGCGCGTGATGATTGAATACATAGCCCATTACAATGAAGCGCGGCCGCACCAAGGTATTGAGCAGCGCTGCCCGATTCCCATCGATAGTGCGCTCCGTACTGGCGCGGTGCAACGGCGGGATGTGCTCGGTGGCATTATTCACGAATATCACCGCGAGGCGGCGTAACGCTCATCAGCACAGCGGATGACAAAACCGCACACTTCAGCCTTCATCTAAGCGACTGCGACTGTCTACGCGGCTATTTGCACCCCCACAACTTCATTCCAATTCTGGAATCGCTGTTGGCGCTGGGCGCGGTACTCCCCGGCTGGCCTCTTGTGCCTACTCAGCCGGAAATGCCCCCGTATCGGCTCAAACGCCGCAAGGAAGCGTTGGGCATGGCCCGCCGACCCAGAACCGCCGCATCTGCCGCTCCTGCTGTCGTGTCGGCTGGTGCGAGTTTTCGGCGCGGTTGTTTAACGTTTATGCTGGCGATGCTCGACCCCCGGCAGGATCTCGCGCTTGGCCGCCCCATCGCTGGCCCACGTGTCGGTAATGATGACGCGCGGCACGTAGTGGCAGCCCTTGAGCAGCTTGCGGAAGAAGCGCTTGGGTATCCCGCTTGGCAGTCACCAAAATATCCAGCACGTTCGCATGCTGATCCACCGCTCGCCAAAGATACTGGATCGTGCCGTTGATTTTGAGAAAGACCTCTCCGGGTAAGGAGAGCACGTCACCATGCCCTCCTCCCCTCAGAACCGTGCAGGCCACTTTCGCGGCACACGGCTCAAGCAAGTCACCCTTCACCGGAGGAGCGGCTGTCCTTTGGCATCGGCACTTCGGCCCACACCAC
>JBBSEL010000939.1:0-2539 GCA_038239755.1 Chloroflexia bacterium
AGCGCCAGCGCCAGGAGGGTGAGGACGGCGGCGACCTCGGCCCGCGACCAGGGCGGCCCCAAGTCGGCTTCGCTTTGCGTGCGGGGGTACCAGCGGGCGCAACTAAAGAGCAACAGGCCCGTGCTTGCCCCCCAGCACACCCCTTGCAGCCCGAAGATCGCGTCGGGGGCGGCCAACCAGGCGAGGATGCCCGCCCCGGCCAGCCCCATTGCCCCGGCAATTCCCGCCAGCCGCAGGGTGCGGGTGCGGGGGGCGGGCGCGGGGCTGGCGGTGGCCGGGGGGAGCAGGGCGCTCCCTGGCGTATCATGCCAGGCGGCGACGGCCAGCGCCATCGCTACCGCCAGCACGAGCGCGCCCACGACCCGCGTCGCTTCGGGGAACAACAGCGCCTCGCCCACGCCCCCGGTGGCGAACGCCCCCAGGCCCAGCACCACCCCACGGTAGCTCCAGGCCCAACTTAGCCGCCGGGCCAGAGGCGTAGGCGCAGGGGACCGGCGCGAGAGAGCGGGGGCCAGGTTACTCATAAGCCTAAACAGGGTAGCGGCGGATCACCGGAGTGGCGAACTATCGGGGTCGGGGTGCCCGCCAGGGCGCGGATCAGGGTGGGTTCGCACACGAGATCGTGGTTGGCACGGCGGGCCAGGGATGCGCTCCGGTCGCGTCGGGGGGGTGGCTCAGGTGCGAGGGCGGGATCATCTCCCGCACTCCATCGGGGCGCGTCCAAAGCAGCTCGATCCCGCTGCCCAGCGATTGGAAGTTCACCCGGATCGGGTTCCAGCCGGGGTTGAGCCGGATGCTGCCGACCGCTCCGATCGTACCCGGTGGCGCGTCGCACAGGTTGATGATGGCGATATCGTTGACCTTCACCTGAGCACGGCCCCCGGTGGCGACTTCGATCAGATAGGTACCAACCTTGTCTGAGAAAACCGCGCCTTCCCAGCGGATCGCGCTGCCGGTGCTGCCCAGCGGAGCCAACGGCACGTTCTCCAACAGGGTGCTGGCGGCGGTCAGCGAGAGCTGGCCGTGGATATAAGAATTCGGCGGGGGCATCCACGCGCCCGCCCCGATAAACGGATCGACGCGCTGTTGCAAGGCCGACCCGTTGAACGCGGCGGCCAGCCCGGCATCGGGGGTGCTGGGCCACAGGTTGTTCCGGGCAACCTCGCCCACGGTGGTATCACCCTGTTGCATCATCAGGTGGCTCGCGCCGGGGCCGGTCAGCCGGGCGGTGATGCGGATCGGTGTCCAGCCAAAATCGAACTGGATCGGCGTGTCGAAGCCATGCGGGCCGTTCAGCACCCACAGGGTCGGCCTTTCGAGGGCCGCCGTGCCGTCCAGATGGAGCCGGACCAGCGCCCCGCTGCGCACGTAGAGCAGGCCGCTCCAGGTGACGGTCAGCGGGTAGGTGAGCTGCGCCTCGGTGGGCAGCGCGCCCACGGTAGGCACCTGGCCCTTCCAGATCGGCGGGCCGCCTGCCGCGCTGCTGACCTGGGCCAGCACGCCATAGCGCGCCATCGCCACTGCCGCCGGCACCTCGTAGGCTACCGCCACGTCGTTGCCGTTGGGGGTCCGCAATTCTTTGACCGTGCCGCCGGGGTAATATTCCTGGAACACCGGCAGGTACTCGCGCTCATTGTAGAACATGAACGACAGGTTATGGTCGGGGTCGCCCACCAGGGGCAGCCCGCGACTCGGGTTGTAGAAGTTGGCGATGGGCACGCCGGGCGCCATCATTGCCACCGTGTCGGGGTATGCGGTCTGCCACGAATTGCCCACGATCCGTACAATCGTGTTCGGCGGCAGGCTTGCCAGGTAGCGCCCCTGCACCGCTTCGAGCGACTTATCGGGCGGCACCAGGGCCGGGTAGGTGTTGAGGTAGGCATAGCCATCGGCCCCGGCCAATAGGACCAGCCCTACCGCGACCGCCGTGCTGCCCCGCACCCAGCGCCGATGGTCGCCGCGCCGCAACGCCTCCAGCCAGAGCGCCACCGGCAGGGCCAGCGCCAGGAACAGCGCCGGGAACGCAGGCGACCAGTGGGCGAAGTTGGGGATCGTGGCCGAATCGAGTAGTGTCCCGCCGCTCAGGATTACGCTCAGCGCCCACAGCAGGGTCAGGAACGCGGCGGGTTGCCGCCAGCGCCAGATCAAGACCCCCGCGCCCAGCAGGAGCAGCACCGCTTCGGGCGGCAGGAAGAACGGGGCATACCAGACGGTGTCGCGCCCCGGCAGCACGCTCAGCGACAGGAAGTTCTTCGCCACCAGCGGGGCCAGGATGTTCCAGTCGTTGACCAGCGCCTCCCCCGTCGCGGGGATCACCGGGGGCACGTTGAACGTGGTCAGGCCGCGCCCGGCCCACATGTCGGGGTTCTTGATAAAATAGCCGATCAGCGGGCCGAAGCCGACGAAGAACCCGACCCCGATCAGCGCGAGATGGCCCAGCCGTTCGCGGGTGGCGCGGAAGTGGAAGAGGATCAGGTAGCCGCCAAAGACCAGAAGCAGATAGGGCAAGAGGCGGGTGCCATAATAGGTGTACATGCTG
>JBBSEL010000940.1:0-2538 GCA_038239755.1 Chloroflexia bacterium
AACCACTATGACAGACCAACTCCTGCTAGGGATCGACATCGGCACATCGGGCAGCCGGGCACTCCTGCTGAGCGCGGATGGCCGCGTGGTGGCGGCGGCCACCGGCGAGTATGCGTTCGTGACGCCCCGCCCCCTGTGGGCCGAGCAAGACCCGGCGGACTGGTGGACGGCCACAGTGGGAGCGATCCGCCAGGTGCTGGGGACAGCCGGGGTGCAGGCGGAGCAGATCGCCGGGGTCGGCCTGACCGGACAGATGCACGGGCTGGTTTTGCTCGATGCGGCGGGGCGGGTGTTGCGGCCCTGCATTATGTGGAACGACCAGCGCACCGGCCCGCAGTGCGCGGCGATCACGGCGCGCCTGGGCTTGCCCAAACTGCTGGAACTGATCGCCAACCCGCTCTTGCCCGGCTTCACCGCCCCCAAGATCGTCTGGGTGCGCGAACACGAGGCGGAGATTTACGCTCAGGTCGCCCACGTCCTGCTGCCCAAAGACTATATCCGCTACCGGCTGACCGGCGAATTCGCTACCGAAGTATCGGATGCATCAGGCATGGCGCTGCTGGATGTGCGGCGGCGGCGCTGGTCGGACGAAATGCTCCAGGCGCTGGACATTCCTGCGGCGTGGCTGCCCGCGTGCTACGAGTCGCCGATCGCCAGCACGCAGATTTCCGCCGAAGCGGCAGAGGCGACGGGCCTGCGGGCGGGCACGCCAGTGGTCGGTGGCGGCGGCGACCAGGCGGCAGGGGCCGTGGGCAGCGGCATCGTCCAGCAGGGGATCGTCTCGGTGATGCTGGGCACGTCGGGCGTGGTCTTCGCTGCCACCGATCAGTTCTTGCTGGAGCCAGAGGGCCGCCTCCACGCCTTCTGTCACGCCGTGCCGGGGCAGTGGCACCTGATGGGGGTGATGCTGTCGGCGGCGGGGTCGCTGCGCTGGTACCGTGACGCACTCGGCGGGGCTGAACTGGCCCAAGCCACGGCAGACGGGACCGACGTGTACGATCTGTTGAGCGCCGAGGCGGCCCAGGCTCCCCCCGGCTGCGAGGGGCTGATCTTCCTCCCCTACCTTACCGGCGAGCGCACCCCCTACCCCGACCCCGATGCCCGTGGGGCCTACTTCGGGCTGACCCTGCGCCACAGCAAGCCACACCTGATCCGCGCTGTGCTGGAGGGGGTGGCCTACGGCCTGCGCGACTCGCTGGAGCTGATGCGCGGGATGGGCGTGGCGATCACCCAGGTGCGGGTCTCTGGCGGCGGGGCACGCAGCCCGCTCTGGCGGCAAATTCTGGCCGACGTATTCGCCGCCGAGATCGTCGGCACCAACGTCAACGAGGGGGCGGCGTTCGGCGCGGCGCTCCTCGCCGGGGTCGGCACCGGCCTCTACCCCGACGTGCCCGCCGCCTGCGCCGCCACAATCCACCCCACCGACCGGGTGGCCCCCGGCCCCGCCGCCCGCGTCTACGCCGACTACTACCCGATCTACCGCGCCCTCTATCCCGCCCTCGCCCCCCAATTCCAGGCGGTGAGCGCCGTCACGGCCCGGCAGATAGAGAACATGGAGGCTAACAAGTAGCACGACATTGGCGCGGGTCCGCGATGTTGGTGTAGTGGCGACCGGCAGGTCGCTTGGTCGGGTATCCGCAAGGATCGGGCAACCCCCACCAGCGACCTGCCGGTCGCCACTACACCAACCGTAGCGCCACACCGCAGCATTCACCCAGCGCTCACACCTTCCGGAAGAGGGTCTGCACAGACGGTATGCTATAATGAGGATACCGATTTGACGCAGGAGGTGCTAGAGTGACTACTGTCCCACACCAGGACGAGGCTGAATTACTGCTGATAATCAATCGGACTTTGCCGTTGGATGTGCAGAAGCGCTATAAGCGGTTGAGGGCCAGGCTCCGGGCAGAAACGCTCACCCCAGAAGAACATAAAGAGATTATAGGTTTGACTGATCGGGTCGAGCAGATGAATGTCGAACGAATCGAAGCGCTGGTCAAGTTGGGGGGATTGTGGCAAATGTCGTTGCGAGAGGTAATGGACAAATTGGGCATCCGCCCGGCTCCTGTGCGAGGATAAACAGCATGGTTGATCTCTCCGGCAAGGTCGCGCTGGTCACCGGAGCCAGCAAGGGGATCGGGCAGGCGTTGGCCGTGGGGCTGGGCCGGGCGGGGGCGGCGGTGGTTGCCAACTACCACACCGACTCGGCGGGCGCGGAGGCGGCGGTGGCCGCGATCCATGAGGCGGGGGGCCGGGCGATTGCCGTGGCGGGCGACGTGGCCCAGGTGAGCGCAGGGCGTGAGTTGGTAGCGCAGGCCGTCGCGGCGTTCGGGCGGCTCGATATTGCCTGCTGCCACGCGGGGATCACCAGTTGGGGCAAGTTCCTCGACTACACTGAAGAAGCGTTCGACGCCGTAGTCAGCACCAACCTCAAGGGCGTCTATTTCACCGCTCAGGCGGCAGCCCGTCAGATGGTCCAGCAGGGGGGCGGCGGGCGCATCCTCGTTACCTCGTCCGTCACCGGCGTCCAGGCGGTGC
>JBBSEL010000941.1:0-2533 GCA_038239755.1 Chloroflexia bacterium
CCGACCGCCCGCAGATGAGCGTGCTGGCCGCCCGCGCTGGCTGTGGCAGCAGTTGCTCGGTCAGCTTCAACGATGTGCCGGTGGGCAGCACCTTCTACGACTTTATCCGCTGCCTGGCCTGTCGCGGCATCGTCGGGGGCTATCCCTGCGGCGGGCCGGGCGAACCCTGTCCCGGCACCTTCTACCGGCCCAGCAACAACGTCACGCGCGGCCAAGTCGCCAAGATCGTCTCCGAATCGGCGGGCTTCCAGGATGTGATCCCCTCGACTCAGCAGACGTTCGAGGATGTCGCCCCCGGCAGCACCTTCCAGGTGTGGATCGAGCGGCTGGCCGGGCGCAGCATCATCGGCGGCTACGCCTGCGGCGGCGCGGGCGAGCCGTGCGTGGCCCCGGCCAATCTCCCCTATTTCCGCCCGAACAACAATGTCACGCGGGGGCAGCTTTCCAAGATCGTCTCCGGCGCGGCGGGCTGGACCGAAACCCCCACCGTCCAGACCTTCGAGGATGTGGCGGTCGGCAGCACCTTTTATGTCTACGCGGAACGAGTCGCCAGCCACGGCGTAGTCGGCGGCTATCCTTGCGGCGGCGCGGGGGAGCCGTGCGTGGCCCCCGCCAACCGGGGCTACTTCCGCCCGGCGAACAATGCCACCCGCGGCCAACTGAGCAAGATCGCCGCCTCGGCCTTCTTCCCCAACTGCCAGACCCCGGCCCACCGCTAATACGGGGCTAACCAAGGATCACCCTCGGCGCAGCGCCCGACGAAAGGTGCCCCCACCGGCTATAATATTGGCCGGTGGAGGCACCTTTTAAGGCCGGACGCGGAGTAGCATAGGCCGCGCCCTGCATCGCCGGGTGGGTGCGGGCGGTCGCCTGGCCCAAGCGGTGAGTTGCGGGGTTGTGGTAGAATAGAAATATGAGGTATAATCAATAAGTCACTCCCGTCTGACTTGTGACCATTGACTACTCGCCAATTGCTATAAGGCGCGCATGAAATCATTTGCTGCCTTATGTGCATGTAATCTGCCGTTCGTCAGGTGCTAAACGGCACTGCGTGTGCTGACGACGGCTCTGGCCCGGGCTGTGCTCCCCGCCAACGGTGGCGCGGGCCGGGCAAGGCGCACCTAACCAGCGAAGTTGGTCCATCGCTTGCGCCGCTAGGTCCCCAGGTCCCCAGGTCCCCAGGTCCCCAGGTCCCCAGGTCCCCGGCTGGTACAGTCCACTTAACGGATCAGCGGAGAATCCTTCTAGAGGAGCCGCTATGTTGGCCCCCTAATCGTTGGCGTTCCCAGCCCGCAGCCTGGTGGGCCACTCCATCAAACGGACTGTACCCCCACCAACCTCCTAACCCTGACCGTCTCGGCTAAGAAGCGCGAGACTCACACAGACATAAAGGCGCGTTTCGCCAGCACCAGAAGAAGGGCGCACTCAGCAGTAGCTCGGCAAAACAAGGCACCTTTACGTTCTACCCAGGCGTTCAGAAAGTCGTTATAACGTCGCCGGTACCCGTTGGCAACGGGCACAAGGCTTTCTGAATACGCCCCTTAAAGAGGAGTCAAGCTATGCAGCGTCGTGAATGGCCCTACCTTTTGGCAATCCTTGTAGCAGCCACCCTGCTGGGGATTACCGCCATCGCCAGTCGATCGATCCATGCGGCATCGCCCCGCGTAGAAGCGGGCACCGCGCCTACGACCGCCTATCGCGCCAACCCGGCAGCCGCCATCGACAGCCCCGCCGGGGGTTGCTTCCCCCTGGTCTACACCAGCACGGATGTGCCGAAGCCGATTCCCGACAACAACCTGCAAGGGGTCACCTCCACCCTGGTCATCAGCAACGCGCCCGCAGTCATCGGGCGGGTCGAGGTGACCGGCATCGTCATCTCGCATACGGATGCGGGCGACCTCCGGGCCTACCTGACCAGCGCCGAAGGCACGCGCGTTGAGCTATGGCTCAATGTGTGCACGGGCAATGCCTGGACTACCAGCAACACCGGCTTCAACCTCTCCGACCTGGCCCCCACCGTGATCGGTTCCACCTGCCCACCCGGTCAGGGGACCTATCAACCGAGCGGGCTGCTTGCTCCACTGACCGGTGACAACCCGAATGGGACCTGGAGCTTGAATATCGTCGATACCGGGGCCTTTGATACAGGGACTCTCTACGGCTGGGGTCTACGGCTGACGACGGTGCCCTGCGCAGGCACGCCGACTCCCTCACCTACGGTGGGGCTCAGCGCGACGCGCACTGCTACTGCCGTTCCCAGCAACACGGCAACGGTCACCCCGACATTACCTCCGCCGCCGCCCAGTGACACCGCGACGCCGTTGCCGACGAACACCCCGACGAACACCCCGACGAATACGTCCACGGCCACCAACACGCCGAGCAACACGCCGACGAATACCCCGACCAACACGCCGACATTACCCCCGCCGCCGCCCAGTGACACCGCGACGCCGTTGCCGACGAACACCCCGACGAACACCCCGACGAATACGTCCACGGCCACCAACACGCCGAGCAACACGCCGACGAA
>JBBSEL010000942.1:0-2530 GCA_038239755.1 Chloroflexia bacterium
CCGCACGCGGTGCTGGTGGCGTGCCATACCGGGTGGACCCTGACGCTGCTGCGCGTGGTACCGTCCCCGCTGGCGATCGAGCCGTTGATCGGCTCGCTGCCGCTAGCCAGCTCCCATGTTGAGGTGAACGCCGTCGAAACGGAGGAGGCCCAGCGTTACCTGGCGATTGTCGCCGGCCGCCTGGCCGGTACGCACCTGAAGATCGAGCTGACGGTCGCCGAAGGCGATCCGGCGACGGCGATCCTCGCGTATGCTCGGCAGCATCTAGACGGACTGCTGGTGGCGATGGCGACCCACGGGCGGACGGGGGCGCGCCGCTGGGTGTTCGGCAGCGTGGCCGAGCGAGTGCTACATGCGACCCCGGCGCCCCTGCTGCTGGTGCGTCCGCCCAGCTCCGACGACGCCCGATCGGCGGCGTCCGCCCCGCCCGTCGAGTCCTACCAGACCATCCTGGTCCCGCTGGACGGCTCGACGCTGGCCGAGCAGGCGCTGGCCCCCGCCCGGGCGCTGGTGCAGGCGCTGGACACGGTTCTGGTGCTGGTCGGCGTGGCCCCGGCGACCGCCCGGCCACGCAACGAGCGTAAGACGGTCGCGGCCGCCGCGCCGCCCAGCATGGCCGGTGCGGACGCTCCGGCAGACGCCACCAGGGAACTTGACCATTATCTGGAGCAGATGGCGCGGGCGCTGCGGGCCGAGGGCGTGCCGGCGGAACCCCTGGTGGGCTACGGGCACCCGGCCGAAGGGATCCTGCGCGCCAGCGAGCAGGTCGGGGCCGATCTGATTATTATGGCGACGCATGGGCGGAGCAGCCTGCAACAGATCTGGCTGGGCAGCGTCGCGCTGAAGGTCGTCCAGAGCACCACGCTGCCCGTGCTGCTGGTACGGACGCAAGCCGTGCCGGAGCGAGAGCAGGAACCGGACGACCGGGAGTGCGTCCCGGCGTTGCACCTGGCGGCAGTGGGGTGAGACGTGCCCAGCGGGGTCCTTTGTAATCACCAGCGAGCACGGCAGAGACGAAAGAAACAGGCAAAACCCCTCCGGGTTTTGCCTGTTTCTTTCGTCTTCCTCAGTATTAGTATCAGTCGGGCAGCGGGTGGGGCTGGTAGCTACGCAGGGCACGCAGGTATTGGGATCGCTCGAACGCGCCGGGATCAGGCGCGTGGCGCTGGCTCAGGCTGCCCTGCATCTGGCGCACCGACTCATACTCGTGCTCCTCCAGCCAACGCTGCAAGCGCTGCTCGACCATCCGCAGGTGCTCAATACCGTGGCGCAGCAACGCCGAGGCCATCATCGTGACCCGCGCGCCGACCAGCAGCAGCTTCACCACATCCTCTGCATCATGGACCCCGCCCGTCGCGGCCAGGTCGGCAGCGATGCGCCCGTGGAGGATACCGATCCAACGCAGGGGCAGGCGCAGGGTTTGGGGCGTGCTCAACAGCACATGGGGCCAGACCTCCAGCGTCTCCAGGTCAATATCGGGCTGATAGAAGCGATTGAACAGCACTAGCCCGTCCGCGCCGGCCAGGTCCAGTTGGCGGGCCATCCAGGCCATATTGCTGAAGAAGGGGCTGAGCTTGATCGCCACAGGGATGTGGACCACCCCCTTGACCGCCCGCAGGATCTCCAGAACCATTTGCTCCACTGCCGCGCCCGGCTGGTCCAGATCGGTGGGGATCGTATAGACATTCAGTTCGAGTGCGTCGGCGCCAGCCTGCTCGATCTCGCGGGCGACGCGGGTCCAGCCGCCTAGCGAGCTGCCGTTCAGGCTGGCGATGATCGGGATGTCCACCGCGTCTTTGGCCCGGCGGATGTGGTTCAGGTAGGCCTCCGGTCCGACCGTGAACTGGGCCGGGGCGGGGAAGAAGCTCAGCGCCTCGGCAAAGGTGTCGGTGTGCTCCTCCAGGTGGCGCTGCAACTCTCGCTGGTCGTGGACCAGTTCTTCCTCGAATAGCGAGTAGAGCACCACGGCGGCGGCCCCCGCGTCCTCCATTTGCCGGATGTTATCAATGTGCTCCGACAGGGGCGAGGCAGAAGGAACCAGTGGCGTGCGCAGCCGCAGCCCCAGATAGGTCGTCGTTAAGTCCATCCTGTCTACCCGTCCTTTCACTGCGGTACAAGCGCATACCGGCCAGGATATGCCGTGCGCAAAGTTCGTAGCTCGCTCTAGATGAGCCGCTATGCGTAGTCGTCAAGCCGGAAAACACACACCCATTCATCAGGATGCGCGCTCACCCAGTCGCCAATCGCATCGGGATCGGCACACTCGGGTGGCACTCCAAACCGATGGTGCACAGCCCGGTCGTAGGAAAACGCGGTGATCCAGGAGCAGATCGGGTAACGCTGATCGTGGTTCAGCCGGCGAAAGCAGAAGACTTCCCGGCCACCCACCTTGGTCACAAAATCGGCGCGCAGAGGGGTCAGCAACGACCCCCACCCCACCCGCCCACCCCCTAAGCCCCGCGCGTGGGGCGTGCCGGGGGCGGGGGGCGGGGCGGACCACGACCGGCAGCGCCACACCGCAAAGCCCCGG
>JBBSEL010000943.1:0-2526 GCA_038239755.1 Chloroflexia bacterium
AAAGGCCAGGATCACGCCGGGAAAGGCTCCCGCAAAGAACTTGCGATAGCCGCTATAGTGCGGGTCGTTGTCGCTGAGATCGGCCAGATAGGCCACCCGCGGGTTGAAGTCGTAGCAATTCTTGGCGCAGCCCACGCACGACGTGCAGTGGCTATTGCGGATCGTGGCGAAGGGTGTCTGCCCATAGATGCGTTGCACCGGCAGGAGCGGGCAGATGCTGCTGCACCAGCCACTCTTGCCCTTGAAGAGTAACCCCCCAGAAAGGCTGAGCCGAGGATTACCAGCAGCAGTACGCCCAGCGCCGGACCATTCTGGTTGAAGATGACCTTGCGCGAGGCCACGATGCTGATGAACAACACGATCCCGATGACATAGTAGTACTCGCGCAACCACTTGGGCAGGGTGAGACCGCGCGAGAAGCCAAACAGGCGCGGGATCTGGTTCGAGGCGGCGAGTGGGCAGATGTTGCGCCATAGCCCCGGTGCCACAAAGAAGAGCAGCGGCAGGATCGGGATGGCGATCCGCCAAAACAGGAACAATCCGACCGACGGTCGGACGAACAATAGCGCGCAGATCGTCAGCACCGTGCCGACACTGCCCGCGCGGGCCAGATGCCAGACCCACGGCGGCAAAATCGGGCGCATTTGCATGTAGTTCGGAAAGAGCCGAACCGGGCTTGATTCCGTTGTGCTCATAGTGTCCCTCAGCTCCTGAGCAGATAGACGTGTCCGCTAGCTGTGGCCGAATTGAGACAACACAATCCGGGGTGATCACGCACGTATGGCCGTGGTCCTGGTTCTGGGCAGCAACCGCCTGAAACAGATCGGGGTCTGGGCGCACGGATCGGCCATTTCCATGCGGCAGACCGGGTCAGGGCACGGCCTCGAACAGCGCACTACTCTGCTCACTAACATGGTAAGCCTTAGCGGCTCACGGAAAGCTCCTTTAGAGGAGCGCATGATTGGCATCTTTGCCCGCCGCCCGTAAGCGGCTTATTAGTAGTCTAGCAGAGCATAATTAAAGGAAAAACAGGATCGGGTTAAGTATCCATGAACAATGAGGAATGGGGATCCAAATAGGGTGCCGGAGCAGCCCCCACGCTGATCACCGTCCAAAAGGGCGGCGTTCCCCATATAAAACGGGTGGACCAGAGCAATCTGGCCCACCCGCGCTAATGCAGCGTTGCTACTTTGTATACTTAACAGCCCGATCCGCTGCGTGGGTCGCCGCCCACGGTGCCTGCTGCGGCGTGACTTGATTATGGTGTGTACTTCGCGCCGTAATCGTTGGTGGGATCCCGATAGATGCCGTGAATATGATAAGTGCTGACCGGGCCGCCTGCCTGACCGCCGCCCTGGGGTGCGTACTCGATCACCAGGGTCGGCCCGGTGATGCGGAAGTAGGCCGCGCTGCCTGCGGTCGTCGGGCCATACCAGGCGAAGTACGTGTTCGCCTGGTTCGCCTTGATCTCGGCCATCCGGGCCGCCGCGTCCTCATCGTTGATCAGGCCCGCGTAGTGGCCGATCAGCTTCAGCAGGGCCGCCTGTTGGTCGGCGGTCATCTGCGAGGCGGGCAAGCCTTCCGACGGGATGGTCTTGCCGTCCTGGCCGGGGCCGAGCACCAGGTCGATCGGCGAGGTGCCCAGGATGGCCGCTTTTTGCTCCGTGGCGTCGAGGGAGTTGATCAGCACGAACGACTCATCCTCGATGTCGCCCAGCGGGCGCACTGTGTTGCCGCTGGCGTCGGTATAGGTACACAGCTGGCAGCCGATGAAGCTAGGGGTCAGCGCGACATTGGCGCCGACAATCGTGGCGTTGACCGTCACATGGTGCCCGCCCCATTGCCACTGCCAGGGGCTAGTTTCCGACGGGGTGCCGCTCACGGCGATGAAATAGTTAGCTTTGCCGAAGCCGCCGCCCGTGCCCTGCTGCGCGAGGAGGGCCTCGTCGGCGTTCCATTCGGCGAGGACGCGGTTGTAGCCTTCGGTGCTCAGGGTGACCTGCATCACGACCAGCCAGGCGTTCTGCTGCGCCGTGCTCATGTTGCCCCACATCAGGCCCGCGCGTTGGAACCCTGCCGGGGGCAAGTTGGACCAGCGCTGCTTCTGCGCGGTATCGGTCCAGTCGAACGACACGGTAGCCTTCTCGGTGGCGCTGAGTGTTGCCAGGAAGGCGTTGGCTGCGGCGACGATCTTGGGGGTCGTGTCTCCCGTACTTGCCGCCGCCGCGACGGTCGCGGTGCTCGTGATGACCGCCGGTGCGGTCGCCTCGGCGTTGGTGGCCGTGGCGGCGGGTGCGGTGGCGGTGGCGGCGTCCGTCGTGGCGGTGGCCGCACTACCCACGGTCGCCGTGTCCGTGGCGAGCGGCGCGACCGTGGCGGCCTCGCTGGCACCCGTCGCGGTGGCGGCTGCCGTGGGCGGCAAGAGCGCCGTGGGGGTGGCTGTGGCCTGCTCGCTGGAGCAACCGACCAGCATGATCGGTAGCAGGAGCATCCACAGCAGGCTCGTTATCTTCTTCACTCTCAAAT
>JBBSEL010000944.1:0-2524 GCA_038239755.1 Chloroflexia bacterium
AAGCGACCGTCTCCAGGCCATTTTCACCCAGTTGAGCAGCAAGGGGCGGTTGGACGAGGCCGATGTAGACGCGGTGATGAAAGAGGTCCGGCGGGCCTTGCTCGAAGCCGACGTGAACTTCAAGGTGGTCAAAGAGTTTATCGCCAAGACCAAAGAACGGGCCATCGGCGCGGAGGTCTTCCAGAGCCTCACCCCGGCCCAGCAGGTGGTGAAGATCGTCCATGAGCAGTTGATCGAACTGCTGGGCGAACCGGCCAAGCTGGAACGGGCCGCGCAGCCGCCGACGGTCTACATGATGATCGGCCTCCAGGGGTCGGGTAAGACGACGACTGTTGCCAAGCTGGGCCTGCAACTGCGCAAGGCCGGGCAGAACCCGCTACTGGTCGCAGCCGACATCTACCGCCCCGCCGCGATCACCCAGTTGGAGACGCTAGGCAAGCAGATCCAGGTGCCGGTCTACACCGAGGGCAACAAGGTCAGCCCGATTGTCATCGCCCAGAACGCGATCCGTTACGCCCGCGAGCACAACAACCTGACGGTCATCATCGACACCGCCGGGCGCTTGCAGATCGATGAGCAGCTCATGAACGAGCTGGTCCAGATGAAGGCGCGAGTCAGCCCGACCGAAGTCTTGCTGGTGGTCGATGCGATGACCGGGCAGGTGGCGGTAGAGGTGGCGAACACGTTCAACGAGCAGATCGGCATCACCGGGCTGGTGCTGACCAAGGTGGACGGCGACAGCCGGGGTGGGGCGGCGCTGTCGGCCCGCGCCGTCACCGGGGTGCCGATCAAGCTGCTGGCGACGGGCGAGAAGCCCGACGCGCTGGAGCCGTTCTACCCCGACCGCCTCGCCTCGCGCATCCTCGGCATGGGCGATGTGCTCTCGCTGATTGAGCGTGCCCAGTCGGAATACAACGTCGAAGAAGCCAAGGCGATGGAGAAGAAGCTCCGCAGCGCCACCTTCGACCTGGAAGACTTCCTGGCCCAGTTACAGCAGGTGCGGAAGCTCGGCCCGTTGCAGGAGATCCTGGGCATGATACCCGGCCTGGGCGGGGCGATGCGCCAGCAGAACTTGCAGGTGGACGAAAAAGACCTGAGCCACATCGAAGCGATCATCCGCTCGATGACCCCCCAGGAGCGGCACCGCCCCGAAATCATCGACAGCAGCCGCCGTCGCCGCATCGCCAAAGGCTGTGGCCTGAGCACGCAAGAAGTGAACATGCTGCTCAACCAGTTCAAGCAGATGCAGAAGATGATGAAGCAGATGGGCGGTTGGAACGGCAAGGGCAAACCGCCGAAGGGCGTGCGCGGCTTGATGCGGATGATGAAGTAGGCGTGTAAACTGTAACGTTTGATTCTAATTCGTCTCACGTTTCACGTTTCACGTCGTCAGGGGATGATGACCAGATACGAGGCCGCACTGAGCGGGTTATCGGGGTGATCATCGGGGGCGGGGGAGAGGCGATCGGGGTTGGCAGTGACGATCCGCCCGGCTTCGGCTGCGTCGCCGTAGAAGATCTCGGCCACGTGGACGGGTGTGTCGCGGTCCCGCCAGCGGTATTCGACCTCTTGCGCCGGGAGGTGCAGGACCATGCCGGGGCGCACCTGGGCCGGATCGGTCCAGTCGGGATAGCGCCAACGGTTGGCGGCGTAGACCCGCTCGACGGCGTGCGATCCCAGGTGGAACGGCTCCACGATGCTCTCGATGGTATCGCCCTCTTGCATCGTGTAGACCACCTCATCGGTCGGGATCTGGAGGGTCATCCCCGCGTGCAACACGTTCGGGTTGTCGCCGATGATCTCGCTGTTCAGGTCGTAGATGCGCCGCCAGGCGTCCATGTTCCCCGCGTAGAACTGGCGCGCGATGGATTGCAGGCTGTCGCCACCCTGGACCTCATATTTGATCTGCTGTCCGGCCATTGTTGCGTCCTCCTCAGATGGATCTCGTCGCTGTATGCAACGGACGCGCCGCCCCGGCTGTTATACCCCTTTACGGCACGGCCACTTCATATAGCTCCACCACCTGGGCGCGGGGCGGTCCCCCGGCTCCCGGTCCATGAGCGGCCCCGTGCCCGGCCTCGGCTCCATGCCCGGCAGGGGCACCGGCAGGCGGGCCAGCCTCGGCCCCGGCAGGCGGGCGACCGTGTGCCTGGGCGTTGTAGGTGCTGGCCGTCCAGGCGTTGAAGGCGGCGCGGTCGGCCCAGCGCGAGATGGAGAGATAGTGGTCGGCCCCTTCTATCGGGCGCAGTAATTCAAAGCTAATGAACCCCTCGGACCCCTGGACAAAGCCGAGCCGCTCGGCAAACCGAGCTTCCAGCCCTGCGGCGGCCTGGGCCTCCGGCGGGCGAGGGATGCGGATAATGGCTACAATCATGGGTGTGTCGCTCCTTTGGTTTAGTTGGTTGAATACTCCATTATACCACTTTGGAGGATGGGGACGCGGTCAACGGGTTAATTAAAGGTTTTAACCGGTGGACCCCCCAAGTTATGAAAAAAAAAACCGTTAAACCCTTTGAAAAAAACA
>JBBSEL010000945.1:0-2523 GCA_038239755.1 Chloroflexia bacterium
AGGCTCTTAGTCTCCACGGCCTCATGCTTGAACATAAGGCTTGCACGTGCTGACCCACTCAAAATTGAGGGTATTTGATTCTCACCTTCCACGTCACTTCCCTGCTCACGCCCATGCGTCGTTTGGATCGTCTCCAGCAAACCAATCTCTAGCTGTGACAAAAGAGAACGTACTCTCTCAAAATCGAGATAAATAAAGTCGCGGGCCACTTGGTTGCTAGACATGAGATCAGATCCTCTCCAAACAAAACAAAAAACCGCGCCTTCGTCAGGGACGAAGCGCGGCCACGTGGTACCACCCTGGTTCCGCCCGGCCCCCGCTAGGGAGGCGCACAGGCGCTTGGTTTGCGCCGGTAACGGGGCGCGCCCGGAGCAGGTTAATAGGCAAGGATGCCGTTCGCCTGTCGGCTCCGAAGGGAACTTCAGCCGGGGTCTTCGGCGCAGGTTCGCAGCTAAGGCCCGCACTCTCTGAACGATTCGCCCCGGCTTACTCGCTTCATCATAGCCAGTAAGCATATCAAGATGTGTCTCTATTTATACCAAACGCCGCCTACCCCGTCAAGGCCCGCACGATGGAGGAACGGATACATCGCACGACCGAGGGATCACGACCCGCGCCTACTCCGCCCGCTGGCGCAACGCCTCGAACAGCACAATGCCCGCCGCCAGCGCCGCGTTGAGCGACTCGGCCTGGCCGGGCATGGGGATGGCGGCGGGGATGGTGGCGGCGGCATGGCCCTCCCGGCTGAGGCCGTGCGCCTCGCTGCCCAGCACCAGGGCGGCGGGGCCGCGCCAATCGAGGGTATAGTAGGCCGTGGGTGCCCCGGCGTCCAGGGCGACCACCTGCGCCACCCCCAGGCGGGCGAACTCGGCGCGAATCATGGGCCACTCGGCATCGGGCCAGGCGGGGAGGCGGAAGTGCGCGCCCATCCCGGCCCGCACCACTTTGGGGTTGTAGAGGTCCACACAGTCGGGGGTGAGCCAGATCCCGCCCACGCCTGCCGCCTCCGCCGTCCGCAGGAGGGTGCCCAGGTTGCCGGGGTCTTTCAAGCCGTCCAGCACCAGCAAGAGCGGCACGTTGGCCGCCTCCGGCGTGAGCGGCAGCCAATCGGGGAAGGGGAAGATGCCGACGACGCCCTGGCTGTGGACCGTCTCGGCGGCGGCGGCGAGGGCAGCGGGAGTAGCAGGTTGCGCGGCGCGGTGCCCCTCCAGCCGGGCCAGCAGATTCGCCCCGCGTGGGGTGCGGGCGAGCGCCACCTCGTCATAGAGCAGCACGCGGGGCGCGATCCCGCTTCCCAGCGCCTCCTCCACCGCCCGCACCCCCTCGACCACGAAGGCGCGTTCGGCCCGGCGGCGACCCGGCGGCGGCGCGCCCAACGCATGGATCAGCTTGATCGTGGGATTGGTGAGGCTGGTGATCATCAGTGGCTCACCGGGGCGGTGATGTGGAACCCGGCGATCTGGTGCGGGGCGTCGGCGTGGATGGCGATCCGGAGGACCGCATCGCTCTTGTCGAAATGGGCCTGGTAATACACATCATACAGCGGGCTGTTCGTCCCGGCGGCGAGGGATTGGACCACCTTAGCGAACTGGCGCGAGACATAGGTCCCGTACTTATTCGTGATCACGCTCACTTCGTTCTTGAACGCTGCTTCGGTCACCGCCGTCTTCATCGCCGGGTCGAAGTCGTGGACGAAAGCGGCGTAGTCGCCCGCCTGCCACCCGGCCATCATGCTGTCCACCAGCGGCTCGCTGTAGGGCAGCACGGTCGTCTGGTCCACGCTGGGGCCGGTAGGGGGCGTGGGTGTGGGGATAGGAAGGACCGTCGGCAGCCCCGGCGTGGGTGTGGTGTCGCAGGCGACGAGCAGCAGCAGCAGCCCCCACCCGGCCAGCGCCCAGCCACCCCGCCACCTCCCGGCGAATAATCGGCGCATACATCCTCCAAACAAATAGGGCACGGCGACGCCGTGCCCTATCTTCTTACACTTCATTACACGGATGCGCTAGCCCGTAGTCAAAACACTGACCACTGACCACCGACTACCGGCTGGGACCTTGCTGCGAGTCGCCGTGACCTTCTTCGGGGCGGTCCACCGTGCCGTCGTGCTCCGGCGGGTTGCCCGACTCTTCGGCTTCGGTCTCTGCGACCGTCTCCAGGGGAGCCGAGCTTTCCGCCTCCGGTGCGTCAGTCGCCAGGGCGGCTTCCGGCTGATCCGGCGTGGTGTCCACATCAGTTACCGGCACGGTGTCCACCGAGGTGGTGGTCGCGTCGGCGGTAGTCGCTGCCACGTCCGCAGGAACGACGGTCACGGTGCTTGCCGCCGTGGCTGCTGCCGAGCCGCGGGTGGCGCGGCGCACGCGGGGGGCGGGGGGCGCACCGTAGGTGGCGCGCACGTCGGCGGGCATCGCTTCCCCACGCACCTGATAGGCCAGGGTGGCGAACGCCAGCGGCTGGTTCACCGCGATATCGGCCAGCATCTTGTGATCCAGGGTGATCCCCAGGCGCATCAGGCCAGAGATAAAG
>JBBSEL010000946.1:0-2515 GCA_038239755.1 Chloroflexia bacterium
AGTTGGGCTTCGGCGTGGCCGAGTTAGGCGGACTGCACATCATCGGCACCGAACGTCACGAGAGCCGCCGGATCGATAACCAGTTGCGCGGGCGGGCCGGTCGCCAGGGCGACCCTGGCTCCAGCCGCTTCTATGTGTCGCTGGAAGACGAGATCATGCGCCGCTCCGGGGTGAACCAGAACGTGGTCAACTCGCGTTGGTTCAACGCCATGTGGGATGACTCGATGCCCATCGAGTACAACCTGGCCTCGAAGAGTGTGGAGCAGGCGCAGGTGAAGATGGAAGGGTTCAACTTCGACCTGCGCAAGCACCTCGTTGAGTATGACGACGTGGTCAACACCCAGCGCGACGTGATCTACCGTGAGCGCCGCTATATCCTGACCCAGGGCGAGCCGCGCACCATCGTGCTGGATATGCTGGCCGAAACCGTGCAAGAACTGGCCGACCCCAGCACCGTGGCGATGGATGCCGACGGGCGGCGCACCAGCCGGGCCGGTGGGGGGGGGCGCAAGACGGTGCCCAATGTGGAGACGTTCTTCAAGGAGATCGCCGAGACTTTCCCCCGCGATGTGGTCCGCAAGCTGGTCAAGCGCATCCTGACCGATCACCTGGCCCCGCTGATCGAAACGGACAACCGGGCCAAGTTGGCCGACGAACTGGGCCATATCCTCGAAGAGTCGTACTCCGACTACCGCCAGGGCTTCCTCGACCGGGTCGAAGAGATCCTGCGGGCCTTCTTCCATATCAACGAGGACATGTACGATAATGTCGAACGGCAACTCGATTACCGGACGCTGCTGATGCGCCTGGGCGAGTTGATGTCGGTGAGCGCGCTCACCCCCGCCGACGTGGAAGGCATCGACTACGATGGAGCGCGGGTTCTCTTCCTCGAAGGAGTGGAGACCGAAGAGGGCGAGTCGTTCAAGGGGGCCATCGAGCAGTTTGATGACTTCTTCGAGCCGCAATACACCCGCTTGCAGGAAGAACTGACGGCGGCAGCGGCGGCGGGCGATGCCCGTACCCGCCTGGAAGCCGCCCAGCGCACCGCACGCGGGGCCGTGGTCGAGCGCGAAGGCCCGGCCAAGGAACCCGCCGACGATGAGGCCGAAGCCCTGCTGGACCTGATCGATAGCCAGTTCCCGCTGGCCTCGCCCTCGGCGGGTGCCCGCGCCACCGACGACCCGGCGCTGGCCGGGCGGGTGGTCATCGAGCACCTGCTGGCGATCTACAACGAAATGGAACTGGGGTTGAGCCGCGACTTCCTCGACCAGAACGCGCCGCACAAGCTGGTCTCGCTGGTCGGGCCGGTAGTGCCCACGTTCGTCTACCGCCAGATCGAGGAGGAGTTGGGCACCGAGCGGTTGGAGGCCGAAGAGGTCAAAGCGCTGCTGGATGCCGACCCCGAAGTGCGCGAAGTGGTGGGCACGGCCTACGCCAAGCACCACGAGGCCCACTGGATCCTCTCGATGATCGATAACCTGTGGACGCGCCACCTGACCACGATGGAAGAGTTGCGCCACGGGATCAACCTCCAGGCGCTGGCCCAACGCGACCCGCTGGTCGAGTACAAGCGCCAGTCGTTCAACCTGTTTGACGACCTCAAGCGCCAGATGCGGACCAGCATCGTCAACAACGTCATGTCGATCCACCTGCGTGAGTTGGACGCCCGCGAACAGCGCGCCCTGAAGAAGGCCACGCGCACCGTGCTGACCAAGCAGACCACCTCCATGCGTGCCCAGGCGGCGGCGAAAGCCCCCACGAAGGGCAGCGTCCCCGATGGCAATGGGACCGGGAATGGCAACGGCACCGGCAGTCACGCCGTGAACGGGAACGGGGCGCAGGATGAGGCCACCAACGGGGCCGAGACCGCCGCGCCGACGCCCGCGGGGGTGGGAGGTGCCACCCGGCCCACCCACAGCAGCACCACGCCGCCCCGCGGCCAGCGCCCGGCGGCGACCCCGCCCCGCAGCCAGCGCGGCAAACCGCCGCGCGGCAAGCGGTAAGCGGCGCGGCAGCCACATAAAGAGGGCACGGTATGGCTACCGTGCCCTCTTTGCGTTTTTAGGCCGAATGGCAGAGGGTTTTGAGCCGCATCCGTAGTATACTAGCCGAGGACCGCCGCATAACAGGCGGGGTCAAATCTCTGCGCAAGGAGGCGTATACGAACCCGATGGACACTCCCCCCTGGTTTCTGGACGAACTCAGCCACGCGGGTGCTGAGCATCTCGATCCCGGCTATGTCCCCGGCTATGACCGCAAGGCGGGCACCGACCCGATGGACGATGTGGCCGTGCTACACGAGTTGGGCCTGAACACGACCCATACCCTCGTGGACCTCGGCGCAGGCACCGGCACTTTTGCCCTGGCGGTCGCGCCGCTGTGCCGCCGGGTGATCGCCGTCGATGTGTCGCCGGTGATGCTGGCCCACCTGCGCGAGAAGGCTGCCGGGCTGGGGATTGCCAACATCGAATGCGTGCAGGCGGGCTTCCTCAGCTACGCCCACGTGGGCGACCCC
>JBBSEL010000947.1:0-2511 GCA_038239755.1 Chloroflexia bacterium
CGGCGTGCGGCAGCTCGCGGAGGTGGCGGACCCCAGCACGTTGGAGGTGCTCTACTGGGTCGGCTGCATGTCGTCTTTCGACGCGCGGACGCAGAAGGTCGCCGAGGCGTTGGTACGCATCCTCCAGGCGGCGGGCGTGGAGTTCGCCCTGCTCGGTCTGGAGGAGACCTGCTGCGGTGACCCGGCCCGGCGGGCAGGGAACGAATATCTCTATCAGATCCTGGCCCAGCAGAACACCGAAACGCTGAACCGCTACCAGCCACGGCGCATCGTCGCCAGCTGCCCGCACTGCTTCAACACGATCAAGAACGAGTACCCGCAACTGGGCGGCAACTACGAGGTGCAGCACCACACCGAGTTCATCAACTACCTGATCAAAGCGGGCCGCCTCAAGCTGGGCACGGCGGTAGAGCAGACGATCACCTACCACGACCCCTGCTACATCGGGCGCTACAACGACATTTACGACGCGCCCCGCGAGATTTTGCAAGCCATCCCCGGCGTCACCGTGGTTGAGATGGCCCGCACCCGCGATAACGCGCTATGCTGCGGCGCGGGCGGCGGGCGGATGTGGCTGGAGGAGCGCAACGGACGGCGGATGAACCAGAACCGCATCGGGGACGTGGAAGCGACCGGCGCGGGCACCCTGGCCGCCGCCTGCCCATTCTGCACGAGCATGTTCACCGACGGGATCAAGGGCAAGGGCCGCGAGAACGATATCAAGCTGCTGGACCTGGCCGAACTGGTCGAGGCAAGCATGGTCCGCAATGGCGGCATCGCCATCATGGACGCGCCCGGCGGGGGCGGCACCGCTGCCGCGAACGCCGTGGGCGACGTGGATACCACCCCACCGACACCGACGCCGGGGGCACCCTAGGGGTCAGGGGTCAGGGGTCAGGATGGTTGACTATTCGGTCGCCCCCAGCCCGGCGACAGGAGGAACGCATGAGCGATCAGACCCAAGCCCGGCGCATTGTCGAACCGCTGCCGGGCTATAAGGACCCGGCCATAGGCCGCTGGCTGTGGGCGCTGGAAAATGCCCGGCGGCGCACCCTGGCCGTGGTCGAGAAGCTGCCTCCGGAGGCGCTGGATGCCCCGCCCCCGGTCGGGCGGAACACGATCGGCGCGATGCTCTACCATATCGCCGGGGCCGAGGCGACCTGGCTGTATAAGAACCTGCGCCAGGAAGAGTTCCCGCCGGAGATCGCCGCACTGTTCCCCGACGAAATCTGGGGCGAGGAGGGGCTGCCGCTGCTGGCAGGTCAGCCTCTCAGCATCCACCTGGACCGGCTGCAGATCGTGCGCGACCGCTTCCGCGCCGCCTACCAGGCGATGACCCTGGAAGAGTTTCGCCAGGTGGGGCAGCGCCACTACTGGAACGGCGACCCCTACGAGGTCACCGCCGAAACGGTGATCAACCACCTGATGCAGCACGAGGCCGAACACCGCGGGCACATCCATGTCTTCAGCGATTGGGCCGCGCGGGACCAATAACGAGCGTGCTATGCCTATCTTCTCCATCGGCCACTCCAACCACCCGCTGGATGCCTTCCTCGATCTGCTCCGCACGCAGGGGATCGCGGTGCTGGTAGATGTGCGCTCGGCCCCGTATTCGCGCTACGTGCCGCACTTCAACCCGGCGAATATCAAAGCCTCGCTGAAGGAGGCCGGGTTCCAGTATATCTACATGGGCAAGGAACTGGGCGGACGACCCGACGGCGCGGAGTTTTATGACCTAGACGGCCATGTGCGCTATGATCGACTGGCCGAGTCGCCGCTGTTCCTGGCTGGCCTGGATCGGGTGATCGGGGGGGCTGAACGTTACCGGGTTGCCATGATGTGCAGCGAGGAAAACCCGACCGACTGCCACCGCCGCCTGTTGATCACCCGCGTGCTGGCCGGGCGGGGCATCCCGGTGCGGCACATACGCGGCGACGGGCGGATCGAGACCGAAGCAGAGTTAGCCGAGGCCGAGCGCACCGCCGAAGAAGCCGCCGGGCAGTTGTCCTTGTTTAATGAGCAGGAGATCAAAGCGTGGAGGTCTATACGATCGGTTTCACCCAAAAAAGCGCCGCCGGGTTCTTCGACCTCCTGAAAGGGGCCGGGATCCGGCGGCTGCTCGATGTACGGCTGAACAATGTGTCGCAACTGGCCGGGTTCAGCAAGCGCGACGACCTGGCCTACTTCCTCCAAGAAATCTGCGGAGCCGACTATGTCCACGAACCGCGGTTGGCTCCCACTCAGGAGATGCTCGACGCCTACAAGAAGCAGAAGGGCACCTGGGCCGACTATGAGCCGCGCTTCCTGGCGCTGATGGCCGAGCGCCGGATCGAGGAGACGTTCGACCGGCGGCTGCTGGAGGGACCGACGGTGCTGCTGTGCAGCGAGGCGACGGCGGAACACTGCCTCAGGCGGCTGGTGCTGGAATATTTGCAGAGGTTCGACCCGGCGATTGAGATCGTCCACTTGTAACAATTTCAACTCAAAGACGCAAAGGCTATGAGGATCCTC
>JBBSEL010000948.1:0-2508 GCA_038239755.1 Chloroflexia bacterium
CAACTCGCAACTCGTCCGCCCCGCCCACATCCAGCGTCAGCACATACTCCGTGCCGGGGACGGGGGTATGGACGCGGGGGTGGACGCCCTGCATTCGGGCGCGGCGGCGGGCGGGGAGCAGGCCGTCCTCGGTCGCCAGCGGTTCCAGGCAATATTCGGTGCGGATGAACGGGTGGTCGGCCCCCAGTTGGGCCATCCGCGCCCGCACATGCGCCCCATAGGCGGGCACCTCGGCGGCGACCTCCTCCCACGCCACCCGGCAGACCCGCTCCGGTGCCCGCTCCTCCAGCCACGCCACCTGGCGGGCCAGCAGGCCGTCGGTCGCCCAGGCCGTCCCGGCCACCACCTGGGGCGCGTTCGTGCTGGCTGTCATCGGCGCGAACACGGCATCCCACCGCGCCGGGCTGATGTCCTGCGCCTCGTTGCCGATCAGCAGCAGCGAGGCCGTCTCGCCCCGCGCCTGCGCCGTCGGCTCGGCAGACAGGAACGCCGCCGTGGCCTGCCCCACCTGCAACAGCCCCACGTCGCGCCGCCTGGGTGGGCGATGCAGGGGGGTCCGCAGCCGCGCTTCCAGCCGCCGCAGGCTGATCAACCCTTGCGGACGCAACGTCGGCGCGGCCAGCACCGTGCCCCCGCCCCGCCCCTGTGCCCGCAGGAGCAAATAGGCCTGCACCTGGGCCAATAGCTCGTCCTTGCCCGCCTGCCGGGCGAACAAGAGCGCGAACTCCCCGCCCGCCCCCCGCAACGCCGCCGCCACAATCCGCAGCCCCACCGCCAGTTGATACCCCCGCAACGGCGCGTGCGGATAACAGGCCAGCGAAAACGCCTCCCAATCGCTGACCGCCGCCGTGATCGCCCGCCGCCGCGGCGACGACACCGGCAGGGCAGGGGAGTGGGGCACCGGCAGCAGGTTGCCCCGCTGCCAACTCTCCCACCCGACCGGATTGTTCACCACCAGAGTCGCTGCGTTCATCGTGCCACCCTCCTCTTGCCGGAACCCGTCGCCTGTAACGCCCGGCGCGCCAGCCCGTATAATAGAGAGAACCCTTCACTCTTTATTTCAGGAGGCTACCCAATGGACAATCCTACCCGCCGTCTCGATGAACTCCCCCCGCTCCCGACCGATGCCCGCCCCTGCCTGCGTTGCGGAACACCCATGTTCGATGCCCTGATCGTGGCAAAGAACACGGGTAGTTTTACGCAACAGTACTTTCAACTGCGAGTGGAGCGGCTACTGCGAACCAGCCTGCTCTGGGGAGATGAATTTGCGGAAACCAAGTGTTCCGTCTGGGTCTGCCCCGATTGTGGCTACACCGAACTGGTCGCTGCCAACCCCACTGCCCTGCTCGAAGGACGCTAACCCCAGGAGGCTCCCCCATGGATCACCCTACCCGCCGCTTCAATACGCCCGACGAACCGCCGCCGGATCACCCCACCCGCCGCCTCGGCTCGCTCCCCGGCAGCCCGATAGATCGTTCCTGCCTGCGTTGTGGTACGCTGATGGTGGAGGCATGGGTCAGCGCTAGTCATAAATCTCTATCGCCCCAGGTGTTCTTATATCACCCTTTCCCCATCTTATCCACTGCTCCCCTTCCGACCCCGACCCCTTGCACTGCCTGGGCCTGTCCCGCCTGCGGCACCACCGAATTCGTCGCCGCCTTTCCGTCTGTCCTGCTCCCCGATCTGCCGTGAAACGTGAAGCGTGAAGCGTGATGGTGATGCGTAATCATACCTCGTACCTCAAACCTCAAACCTCGTACCTCAAACCTCGTACCTCGTCACCAACCCCTAACCCCCATCCCCAAACCCCTCGTCGTTCAACGCCGCTTGCAACAGCGCCGCAACGGCGGGCGAGCCGAAAAAGCGCGCCGCCGCTTGCCGGGCGGGACCGGGGCGGGCTGCGAACCAGCGCCGCAACTCTAGTACATAGGCCACGTCGGGCAGCGGTTGGGCCAGGGCCGCCCGCAATTCCCGCGCTTTCGCCAGCGCCTCCGGGTGGCCCAGGTCGTCCAGCGCCAGCAGGAACAACGCTAGCGCCGTCGTCACCTCCACCACCGACTCGGCGGGAGCCGCCCCCGGCTCCAGGCCCAGCCCGGCCATGATCCGCTCCGCCTCTTGCAGCACCCCGCCGCCGCCCGCCGCCACCAACCGCTGTTGCGCCAGCTTCACCGTCACCAGCGCCCGCACCCCCTGCCAGATCGCCGCCGCCCGCTTGGCCGGGTCCAGGTCGCTCTGCGCCACCCGCCCCAGCGCCAGCCGCGCCAGCGCCAACTCCCCCCCCAGCGGCTCCCCCTCGCCCCCCGCCGCCCGCCACAACTGCTCCACCACCGACGCCTCCGCGTCCGCATACGCCCCCGTCAAGGACGCAGACGGCGGCCCCTCCGCATCTTCCCCAAACTCACTCCCCATACCCCACCCCCCCCCAAAACAAAACCCCCCCCCCCGGTACCCGATACCAGATACCCCCGGTCTCAATGCTCAATGGGTTTTTGTCGTGAGCACCCCCCC
>JBBSEL010000949.1:0-2508 GCA_038239755.1 Chloroflexia bacterium
GTAAAAGATCGGGTTGCCGGTGGTCCGGTCGATGCCCCACAAGATGCCCGCCGTCTCAGCGCGGGAGCGAAAGCCGAACGGCATCATGACGCCCACCCCGCCGGATAGGGCCGGGGCCGCGCGCAAGTCGAGCCGAATGGACTTGAAAGGAGTAGTGGTAAACAGTTTGAGCGCTTCTTGCTGCTCCCCAACTTCCAGGCGCAGGCGACCGCGCGCGGCCAACTCATTTTTGACCCGCACTCCATATTCCCGCACCTTCGCCAGGGTCGGCCCTTGCACCAGGACAGCCAGAGTCACCAGATGGAACCGCTCCCCATGTTCGGTGATGTGCATCGTCCGCTCGACATCGCGGAAGGCGGCTTCCGATTTGGCATCTTTGGTCGTGAACTTGCCGGTGGCCGTCAGTTGGGCTTGGAGCGCGTTGTAGCTGTTTTGCAGTTTGAGCCGGGCGCGGTCCAGATCGAGCGTCTCAACGTGAACACAAAGCGCCAGCGGAAACGGTAGCGCCAGCAGGCGATGGAAGCTGGTCAGGTCCCAGGTGCCCAGCAACTCCCAGGCCGACCAGACAGCCAGGTAAGGCGCGCCTGGCTCCTGGGGAGCGAGATGATCCCACTCTTCCCGGTAGGGCACGTGCGTGGGATAGAACGGTGGTAGTCCACTCGACAACAGTTGCAGCGGGGTCAAGAAGCTGCTTTCCGCCGTATGCAGCAAAGCGGCGGGCGGCTGATCCGCCCCCGGCCAGGCAACCAGAAAGTAACGGGTGCGTCGCATCCGCGCCCGCTGCACCAGTTCTTCCAGGAAGGTGCGATAGGCGGACAGGCCACTGCGCTGCCAGGTCCGCTCGGGCGGGATAGACCCCAGCAACGTACTGATGTGGTCGAGTGCGGGAGCCGCGCTGAACGGTTCGGTCCGGGCCAACATCCGGAACGGCGCTTCCAACCCACTGAAAAAGCCAGCGGCCCGCGCGGCGACCCCATCTAACGCAACCCCTTCGTACATCGCCAGGTCGTACGGCTGCACCTCGGCCACCACCGGCGCAGGACCGACCCTGGCCTGGGGGCGGTCGAGCACCGCCAGGCGGCTCATGAGGTGCCTCCCCCACCGTCGCCCCGGTAGGTCAACACACCAGCAATGGTCAGGGGCCTTACACCGGTAACCGGCGCGCGGTAATACACCGCCCCGGTAAAGATCAGAGTCCTGGGGAGCAGGTGTCGCCGCGTCTCATAGAACAGGCGTAGCAGCAAGAGCTTATAGAAGGGGCGGGCCTCACGCGGCCAAGTTGCCAGCAAACCCGCAACGATACCCAACACGTAGAGCAACGGGGCGGGCGCCCAGGTGGCCTGCTCGGCCAGGTAGCGCGCCGAGAAGAAGCCAACGACCAGCCCGGCGAGATTGTAATAGCTAAAGATCCAGAACACTTTATGTTCCGACTGCTTGAGGAAATCTTTCAGTTGTTTGTAGTACATGACGGACCTCCTCCAGGTCAACGTGGGTCGGACAGGTGTCTACCTGCCCGATAGAGTTGCTACTGAGTTAGCAAGTGAAGGTCAGACCGCTCGCTCCCAAGGCAGTGGCGATCCCGCCGATCACTGCCGGTTGGAGCGCGATGCCGACCAGAAACAACCCGATGCCAACGCCTTTCACCGCGCTCTGCATCTGCATGGAGGCTTCGGGGGCGATACTACGCAGCATAAAGCCCATCGCGGCGACAATGATGCCGAGCAGCACTGCCCCGGCGGTCCAGGGACGGATCAGGTTGAAGATGCCACACAATGGGTTGGTGACACCTTGGATCGGCGGGAGAGCCAGAGGCAGCCAGGTTGCGCCGTGCCCGGGCGCAAATGGCCCGGCAGCCGCAGCGGCAGCTGTAGCGGGTGCAAGAAGCAGAGCCAGCCCTGTCATCACAATCGCCAGGGTGCTTAATCGGACGATCCACGAATTTCGCTTCATTTGATCTCCTCACTTTCGGCTAAGAATAATGGACGATGGACGAAGGAGAAGGCGGTGCGCCATCGTCACCTGGCGCACCGCAGCACTTCTCATGGTCGAGCTGGGATGGCTTCACCTCCTTTCTCTGTTGAGCCGGTATCATTGGTGGCGACCTCTGGCCCCTGTAGCAGCGTGCGATCATCACCACTCTGGGTTTTCAGCACCAGGGTGAGACCCGCCCAGTGAGGGTCGAAAACCTCGGTCTGGGTGCGGCGGATCCGCTGCTGCTCCGTCAGACGAAAGAGCCGGGCGCGACCATCGGACACCCGCACCGTGGCACTCAAAGGGAGAGTCAATCCGGCCACCCATGCCTGTGCGATGGGATCCTTGTCCAAATAGAGGGCGAAGGACCAATGGATCGTCGATCCCGGCACCCAGTTCGCCCGGCCCGGATCCAGGCTCACCGTCCAGTTGCTGTCTTTGACGGGAGCGACGGTGGCCAGGAAGCTGCGTCCGGCCAGTTCCAGCGTGTTCGGGCGCACATCCGGCAGGCGCTCGCCGTTGACTGTCGCCGGAAAA
>JBBSEL010000950.1:0-2504 GCA_038239755.1 Chloroflexia bacterium
CGAAGCGATCGGTCTGCGCGCTCGCACTTTTAAACATAGTTTCCATGGGCACACTCACGGCAGTCAAAAAAGAACCTGGGTCGTCCCCATCCCGGCCCTGGCCAAGAGCTGCCCGGCCCAGGTCCGCCTTTGCGGCTCCCGACGCCAAAGGTTCTAGGACAAGGTTAGGCCCGAGGCAAGCAAAAAGATTTTGCCTGGGTTGACTGGGCGGATTTTGCCCAGCGGTGTACCGCCGTGCTCAACCATTGATTTTGTGTGTCTTGAAGTCCCCCCTTGTGGCGCCAGAGCAGTGCAGCACCCCTTTTCGACATCGCCGATCAGTAAAGGACCTGTTCAGCGGTCAGCCGCGACGGCGGAACAGGTACAGCAGCCGCGCGCCGGGGTCGTCGCCGTAGCGCCAGCCATCGACCGGGTCCCAGCCCAGCTCCTTCATGCACTCCAGCAGGCGCAGCGCCTCGTGACGCTTGAATCGGAAGAGCCAAAAGCTCCGCTCCCTGCCCGCGGCCGACCGCACCCGGGCGCGCACCTCCACCGCGTAGCTGCCCGGCACCGGGCACCAGGACGTGTCCAGCACGGAGGAAAACTCGATGTCCGCCACATCCCGGCCATAGCGCAAAAGCGGGCCGGTCAGCCACTCGTCGTAGCGCTGCTGCCAGCCCGGCGGGATGCGCCCCGACAAGCGTGGGTCCAGCCGGTGGATCTCCTGCGGGCAGTCCACCGGCGCGGCGATCAGGCTGGTATTGACCAGCAAGAGGTCGCCGCCAGTGAAGCCCACCAGGCTGTGGCGGATGAAGAGCAGTTCGTTCTCCAGGTTGGCGAAAGTGCCGCCGAAGAGGCAGATGACGCGGCGGCGGTGCGCGCGCTGGGCGTCGTAGAGCAGGTGCGAGTAGCGCTGCAGGTGATGGAAGTTGCCCTGGACCGCCGAGACCTGCACGCCGCAGCGGCCGGACAGGGAGTCGGCGGCGTGCTTGTAGGCCACGCTGAGCAGGGGCTGGCTGATGTCGAGCAGATAGAGGCGCAAGTCGGCGGGGTGGCCCTGCTCTAAAAGGTGCTGGATCAGGCGGACCTCGTGCTTGGCGTCGCCGCAGCCCAGGCCGAGCACGTCGATGCCGGCGGAGCCGACAAAGCCGGAAATGGCGGCGGCGGCTCGGTCGATGGGCATGGAGCGCTGGGCCATGGCGTAGTCCTCCTGGTCGGCAATAGCGCACCAGCAGGCCGCGCTCATGTGGTCCAGGTAGAGGTTGGACTGTTCGATGTGGCCGCCGCTGCCGTTGATTTGCTGGACCAGTTCGCGGAGCATCTTGATGGGCTCGAATCCCGGGGCCAACCAGCAGTTGAGCGGGGGGCCCTCCGGGGCGCTGAAGGGGTCGCAGCGAAGCAGAGAGGTGAGATCGAGATGCAGGTCGGGGACAGCGCAGAGCTGGTAAAGGGTGGAACGGGTGGGGAGATGGCGGCCGGATTCGAGGTTCTTGAGGGTGGACTCGGAGAGACCGGCGCGGACGGCGAGGGTGGCGCGGCTGAGGTGGGCGGCTTCGCGTCGCTGGCGCAGCAGGCGGGCGAGCTGCTCCAGGGGGGACTGAGCGGCGGTGGCAAGTCCTGTGGAGATGGCATCAGTCATAATCATGATGTGTGAATTAATACATACAATCATTCGCGGTGTATCAATAAAATCAATCATAGATCACATTCTCCGTCGGAAATTGCTCTCCTTGCAGGTGCCATGCACGCTGCCAGCGTGGCTCGGCGGACACGCGAACTCGGCCCGGCAATCGCCAAGCGCCTCCGGCAAGCGCGGGAGGAGTCGGGGCTGACGGTGCGTGAACTGGCACAGCGGGCCCACGTGGATCCGGGGACGATTCAGCGACTCAGCGACGGTCTCGGGGGGAATGCCGGGGTGGGGACGCTGACCGATCTGGCCCGAGCCCTGCGCGTTCGACCGGAGTGGTTGGTGTTCGGCTCGGGGGAGCGAGATCTCTGACGAGCGGATTGGCGAGAACAGGGGCAGTACCTGCGAGAACATTTGCGTTCGCAAGGCCCAAGAGTACAACAACTTCTACGCATTCCATGGCTGCACCTGGCAGGGCAAGAGCTACCCGGCGATCTCGACCCACCTGGCTACTGCCGACATCTCTGTTTGTGGAGACGGCGTCTGCCAGCCCTCAGAGAGTTGTTTCAACAAGACCGACGGCACTGGCTGCCAGGCCGACTGTGGCACCTGCCTTGAGCCAGACGACATCTGATCTCGACGCAGGCTTCGCTCCGGCGTCAAGCTCATTCGGGGGAGTGGACGTGGATGGCGTGGCCGTTCATCTGGAGGACCATGAAGACTGGGGCGGCCGCTCTGCAGCGTTTTGGCGACGGTCTTATTTTTAATACGCACCTGCACGGAATATTTTTACAAGGCGTCTATCACCGCCCCGTGGCCGAAGAGCCGCCGGTGTTCGTGCCACTGCCGCCTCCGACGCAGGAGCAGGTTGCCATGGTGGCGATCAAAATCAAGCGGC
>JBBSEL010000951.1:0-2497 GCA_038239755.1 Chloroflexia bacterium
GGTGCCGTCGAGGATGGCGGCGCGGATCGTCTCGGTCAAACGGATCAGGAAGCGCACGTTGTGGATGCTGTTCAGCCGGTAGGCCAGCAATTCTTTGGCTCGGAACAGGTGGTGCAGGTAGCCGAGCGAGAAGTTGCGGCAGGTGTAGCAGTCGCAATCGGGTTCGATTGGCTCCTGGCTGTGGGCATAGCGCGAGCTTTTGATCGGGATGCGCCCGTCACGGGTCAGGAGTGCGCCGTTGCGGGCCACGCGGGTGGGCAGCACGCAATCAAACATGTCGATGCCCCGCGCCACGCCCTCCCACAGATCCTCCGGCGAGCCGACCCCCATCAGGTAGCGGGGGCGGTCGGCGGGCAAGAGCGGCACGGTCACGTCCAGCATGGCGTGCATCAACTCTTTGGGTTCGCCCACGCTGAGGCCGCCGATGGCATAGCCGGGGAAGTCGAGCGCCACCAGGGCGCGGGCGCTCTCTTCGCGCAGGTCGGCAAAGGTGCTGCCCTGGACGATGGCGAACAGCGCCTGATCGGTGCGGGTTTGCGCCGCCTGGCAGCGCGCCGCCCAGGCGTGGGTGCGGGCCAGCGCCCGCTCATTATAGGCATGGTCGCTGGGATAGGGCGTGCATTCGTCCAGCACCATGATAATGTCGGCCCCCAGCAACTCTTCGGTGGCGATGACCGATTCGGGGGTGAAGCGATGGCTGCTGCCGTCGAGGTGCGAGCGGAAGACCACCCCGTCATCATCGATTTTGCGGTTGTGGCTGAGGCTGAAGACCTGAAAGCCGCCGCTGTCGGTCAGCATGGGGCCGTCCCAGCGCATGAAGCCATGCAGCCCGCCGAACTCGGCCACCAGTTCCGCGCCGGGGCGCAGGTAGAGATGGTAGGTGTTCGCCAGCACGCACGGTGCCCGCAGGTCGCGCAGGTCGTCGGGGGCCAGCGCTTTCACGCTGGCCTGGGTGCCCACCGGCATGAACGCCGGGGTGGACATGATGCCGTGAGGCGTGGTCAAGCGCCCGGCGCGGGCCGCCCCCTCCGGTACGGTGGCGTCTAGCTCAAAGTGAAACGGTGGTACCATCTTGCACTCTGGGGGACAGCACGGCCCCCGCCCGGAGGCGGAGGCCGCACCTAGTATGAACAGGTTGATTCTTAGTAGGTCGGCGCTTCTTGCGCGTTGGCCGCTTGCACGTTCACCGCAAACAGACCCTTCGGCCCTTCTTCCACATCGAATGACACTTCCTGGCCCTCAGTGAGGGTGCGGAAACCACTCGCCTGGATTGCCGAGAAATGCACGAAGACATCGGTTCCATCGGATCGCCCGATAAAGCCGAATCCCTTCGCGTCGTTGAACCACTTGACAACTCCGGTATACATAGCTCGCTCTCGCCTCCTTTCCATCATGATCCTGCCGCACAGCGCCGCCCTCCGTCAAGAGGCCGCCCACTGTCAGGCGCAAAGCGAGTACGTTTTCGGGACCTCGACCGGTTACAAGCCACAAAAAACCGCGACGCAGAGCGCGTCACGGCTGATTCCCAAGGACCACCGAACACCAAATACTGCTTTCCGCCGTAAGTATACCAAAATAGAGGGGTGTTCGTCAAATCGCGCGAGCGTTTGCGGCATCCGGCGGCAGCACCCGCTCGAACAGTTGCCCCTGCCAGTCGCCCACCGCGAAGGGGCGGACGGGCGTGTACCCGGCCCGCGTGTAATAGGCGACGAGAGCGAGGCTGCCCGCCCAGCAATCCAGCCAAATCGAGGTCTTGCCTTGCTGCCGGGCGTAGGTGTCGGCCCAGGCCAGCAGCGCCCCGCCGATCCCTTGCCCTTTCCGGCTTCGCGCGGTGGCGAACGCTTCCAGGTAATAGGCCGTGGCGGGGAATTCCGGCCAGAAGTGCGCGGCGTAGGCGGGCGGCCCTTCCGCCAGGGCCACCGTGCCGACGATGCGTCCCGCCAGCCGGGCGACGAACAGCGCCCCGGCATCGATCCAGCCCATGAAGCGCGGCCCGCTGCGAGGCTGGGCCGAGAACGGGGTGGTCCCCCACTGCCCCGTGACCCCGCGTTCGTTGAGCCAGACCACCGCCTCGTCAAACAGGCCCAGCACCTCCGGCAAATCCGCCGCCGCGGCCACGCGGATCTCCAGCGTGCCCGCCGGGCTGTTGATCTGTTGGGGGAAGGTCATGGGGATGCTCCTTGTGCCGAGAGATCAGGGATCAGAAGTTGCCGTGAGATCCAGCCCTGACCTCCACCGCCCATTGTAGGATATGGCTCTGTCCATTGATGGTCGGGCGTCCGTGATATCGGGGGTGCCGACGCATGTTGGTGAATTGTAGGAAATGGCTCCCCTACTGATGGTCAGATATCCCCGATACCTGACGTGCCCCACCATCAATGGGCAGAGCCATATCCTACAAATGGTAGAGGGTTGGGAATAGATCTCAGGGGTTACAGAGGAGCTAGGCCGTGATCAAACGCTCAAACGCTCAAACGCTCAAACCTCAAACCTCAAA
>JBBSEL010000952.1:0-2494 GCA_038239755.1 Chloroflexia bacterium
CAGCACGCGGGGGCGTGCCAATGGAACCTTTTATGCTATGGGTTTTTAATAAATCGCCCGAAAGTACTGCCGCATCCGGTTGACTCGCCCGAAACCCGGCGCGTATAATAAACTATGTAGTTAGTGATCAGCGGAACCGACCACTGACCACTGACCACTGACCACTGACCCCTCGTTTGCTTCTAGCCGACGATGCCTAGAACGGAGACCTCTCTATGACTACGACGGCGGACCCCGACATGTTGCGGGGCGTGCAGCCCCCCAGCGTCCCCTCTCCTCGACCTCTCCCTGGAATCGGGGATTCCCTGCTTGATTTCATTGGCAACACCCCCATGGTGCGGCTGCCCCGGTTGAACCGGGGGCTGCGCCCGACCCTGATGGCAAAGCTGGAGATGTTCAATCCCGGCGAAAATGTGAAGGCGCGGATCGGGATCACCATGATCCGCGATGCCGAGCGGCGCGGCCACTTGCACCCCGGCGGCACGATTGTGGAGCCGACCAGCGGCAACACCGGCACCGGGCTGGCGATTGCTGCGGCGATCCTGGGCTATCGCTGCGTGTTTGTGATGCCCGACAAGGTCAGCAGCGAGAAGGTGGCACTGCTGCGGGCCTACGGGGCCGAGGTGGTGACCACGCCGACAGCGGTGCCGCGCGAAAGTGCCGAAAGCTACTACAGCGTGGCCGACCGGCTGGCCCGCGAAATCCCCCACGCCTTCCAGCCCAACCAGTACTTCAACCAGGCCAACCCGCAGACCCACTATGACAGCACCGGGCCGGAAATCTGGGAGCAGACCGGCGGGCGGATCGACGCCTTTGTGGCCGGGGTGGGCACCGGGGGCACGATCACCGGCATCGGGCGCTACCTGAAGGAGCGCAACCCGAACATCCTCATCGTCGGGGCCGATCCGGAAGGCTCGATCTATACCCAGGACAAGGCCCGGCCCTATAAAGTGGAGGGCATCGGCGAAGACTTCATGCCGGGGACATTCCAATACGACATCGTGGATCGCTGGTTCACGGTGAGCGACCGCGACTCGCTGCTCACGGCGCGGCGGATCACCCGCGAAGAAGGGATTCTCGTTGGCGGCTCCACCGGCACGGCCATGTGGGCGGCGCTGCAACTGGCGAAAGAGCTAGACGAAAGCAAGAACATCGTTGTGCTTTTCCCCGACACCGGGCGCGGCTACCTGAGCAAAGTCTTCAACGACGACTGGATGCGCGAAAACGGCTTCCTCGACCGGATGCCGACCCCCGCCCGCGTGCGCGACCTGCTGGCCCACCATGAGCGCGAACTGCCCGCGCTGGTGACGGTCCCGGCCAACACCCTGGTGCGCGATGCCATCGTCCTGTTGCAACAGTACAGCATCTCACAGTTGCCGGTCAGTCGTGACACGACCGAGCTGAGTACCGTCAACTCGCTGATCGGCAGCATTCAGGAGCGGTCGCTGCTGGAGCGCCTGTTCCGCCAGCCCGACGCGCTGGATCAGCCCGTCGAACGGATCATGGACCGCCCCTTCCCGCTGGTGGATGTGAACGAAGAGGTGGAGCGGGTGGTGCCTGCGCTGCTGGCGAACAACACGGCGGTGCTGGCCGAAGAGCATGGCCGCCCGGTCGGCCTGATCACCCGTGCCGACCTGCTGGAGTTCCTGGCGCGGGGCAAGTAGGCGCGTACTCGTTATCACGGCCAGCGAACAGGGCCGGTGCCATATGGCACCGGCCCTGTTGTTGTTATGGGGACGGGTGGGCGACCGGGGGTTTGGATCAGGGCTTCGGCGCGGCGGTGGGTGGCCGGGGGCACACGGGGCCGTAGTGGGTGGTTAGTGTCAGCGTGGCGGTGCCGCTGAACCCGCCGCTTGGGCCGGTGTACCCGCCCACTACCCACACATCCAGGTGGGAGAGGGCGGCGATGCCATAGAAATCATTGTCGGCGGTCCCCTTGTTGGGGCTGGCGACCACCGTCCAGGTGCTGCCGTCCCAATGTTCGACCAGCGTTTGATAGGAGTCGGTGAGATAGTTGTAGTAGTCGCCCGCAGCCCAGATATCTGTCGGGGAGACCGCCGCGATGCTATAGAGGTTGTTGCTGTCGGTACCCATATTGGCGCTAGGGACGACCGTCCAGATCGCGCCGTTCCAGTGCTCGATCAACGTCTGGTCGGTGCTGCTCGCATCCCAGGTCGATCCCACCGCCCACACGTCGGTAGCCGAGAGAGCGGTTACTTTATAGAGGTAGCGGTTATTGCTGCTCAGGGCGGCGGTGGAGACAATCGCCCAGGCGGTGCCGTTCCAGTGCTCGAGCAGCGCGTGGTAGCTAAAATCGCTCGTATTGTAGAACTCGCCCACCGCCCACACATCCTTGGCGGTGACCGCATCCACCGCATAGAGGCTGTTGACCCCCCCGGCGAGGTTGGGGCTGGGTACTGCCGTCCAGGCGGTGCCGTTCCAATGCTCGATCAGCGTCTGGGTGGTGCCGGTTTGGTCATTATAATAGCCTCCG
>JBBSEL010000953.1:0-2488 GCA_038239755.1 Chloroflexia bacterium
CCATTGGGGGGTCCGCCTGTATGCGGTAAGCGTGCCGTTACGATTACCCATATATAAACTGGCCGTGAAGTGTGCTTTTAGAAGGCCACTCTCTGAGCCTTAAGATGCTGTCATCCTGAGCGTAGCGAAGGATCTTCTATGGGGACCGTAGAGTCAGCGCACGCATTGTAAGCTCCAGGAAGGATCTAGACCGCCAAGAAGATCCTTCGCTACGCTCAGGATGACAGACTCTTGATGTTGCACATTAACGCAAAGACGCGAAGATTTGCAAAGACGCAAAGGGCATCTCTGTGTGCTCTGTGTGTTCTGTGTGCTCTGTGGTGAAGTCGTCTCCTTATTGGGTTGCGAAGATGGCCTCCAACGCCGCCGGGTTCTCCAGCGCCGACACGTCGCCCAGCGGCTCGTGGAGGTAGGCCTGGCGGACGAGGCGGCGGAGGATTTTGCCGTTGCGGGTGTGGGGGAGGTCGGGGACGAAGCGGACAGCGGCGGGCTTGAGGGCTTTGCCCAGGTGGGTGATGATGGCCTTTTCGATGGCGGCGCGGAGGGAATCGTCGGGGGTGACGGTGGGGTGGAGGACGCAGAAGACGACCAGCGCCTCGCCCTTGATCGGGTCGGGCACGCCGATGGCGGCGACCCCGGCGACGGCGGGATGGCTGCCCGCCGCGCCCTCGACTTCGGCGGGGCCGACGCGCTTGCCCGCCACCTTGATCGTGTCGTCGGAGCGGCCCAGGATGTACCAGAAGCCGTCGGCGTCCACCCGCGCCCAGTCGCCGTGGACCCAGATGCCGGGGAGGCGTGCCCAGTAGGTGTCGTGGTAGCGGGCCGGGTCGCCCCAGAAGCCGCGGGTGATGCCGGGCCAGGAGCCGCGCAGGACCAGTTCGCCCACCGCGCCGCGCACCGATTGGCCGTTCGCATCGACCACGTCGGCGGCCATGCCGGGGATGGGGGCGCTGAAGGCGCAGGGTTTGAGCGGCAAGAGCGGGTTGCCGCCGAGGATGCCGCCCGCGACTTCGGTGCCGCCGGAATAGTTGATGATCGGGCGCGTCCCCTCGCCGACGACGGTGAAATACCAGCCCCAGGGGTCGGGGGTCCACGGTTCGCCCGCCCCGGCGAGGATCCGGAGGCTGCACCGGTCGTGCGCCGTCACCCAGGCGTCGCCGTGGCCCATCAGGGCGCGGATGGCGGTAGGGGCGATGCCGAGGTGGGTGACGCGGTGGCGGGCGACGATGGCCCAGACGCGGTCGGGGCGAGGGTAGGCGATTGCGCCTTCGTAGAGCAGGCAGGTCGCGCCGAGCATCAGGCTCCCGGCGATGGCCCACGGCCCCATCATCCAGCCCAGGTCGCTCAGCCAGAAGAGCACCTCGCCCGCGTGGAGGTCGAAGCAGTGGGCCAACTCCTGCGCGGCCTTGATCGGGAACCCGGCGTGGACGTGGACGACCCCCTTGGGCCGCCCGGTGGTGCCGCTGGTGTAGATGATCATGTAGGGGTCATCGGCGGCGGTCGGTTCGGTGGGGCAGGTGGCGGGCTGCCCGGCTAACGCCTCGTGCCACCAGCCGTCGCGCCCGGCGGTCCAGGGAATGGTCTGGCCGATCCGGCGCACGACCAGCAGGTGTTCGACCCCGCCCGCCGTGGCGGCTTCGTCGGCAGCCTCTTTCATCGGGACGATCTTGCCTGCGCGGTAGAAGCCGTCGGCGGTGATCAGCACGCGGGCCGAGCAATCGGCGAGGCGGGCGGCGACGGCGGGTCCACCATAGCCGGAGAAGATCGGGACGAGGATCGCGCCCAGCTTGCCGATAGCGAGGACGGCGACGGCGGTTTCGGGGATCATCGGCAGGAAGACGCCGACCCGGTCGCCTTTGCCCACGCCCAGCGCCCGCAGCGCGTTCGCCGCCTGGTTGACCTCCGTGTAGAGGTCGGCATAGGTGAGGGTGCGGGTTGCGCCGTCTTCGCCCTCCCAGACGATGGCGGGGGTGGCGGCGCGGTCGCTTCCTGCGTGCTTGTCTACGGCATCATGGACGTAGTTGTACTGCCCGCCGACGAACCAGCGCGGCCACTCCGGGCCGTCGGCCAAATCCAGCACCTGGGTATAGGGGCGGAACCACTCCAACCCCAGATCTTTGACCACCGCATCCCAGAACCAGGCGACATCGTCCACCGAGCGGGCCAGCAAGTCGCCAAACGACGCGATATCGTGGCGGGCCATGAAGCGGCGCAGACGGCTGCGTTCGATATATTCCGGCGTGGGCCGCCAGACAATGTCGGGGCTGCCGGAGTCGTGGGCGCAGGGGAGGGACGTGGGCATAGGGAGTCCTGGGGGGCGTGCTGTCAACGGATTATGAAACGGATTAGTAACTACTCAGGCCAAGCTGAGTGGAAGCATAGGGGAACCACGAAATGCTTGTACCAGTGCCGCTAGCACCGGTTGCCCCTGCTTGCGCAACGTCGAGATGTAGCTGCGGATCACACAGAATGCTGCCGCTCCGCTCGC
>JBBSEL010000954.1:0-2486 GCA_038239755.1 Chloroflexia bacterium
AGGCCACCGCAAGGGCAAAAACCTGCTGGGACTCCGCGTCTCCGGTGCCGCAGGCATAGGCCGCCGGGGTCACGCCGCCGGGGTAGCGAGCCAGGATCTCATCAACCAGCGCGGCCAATTGCTGCCGCCAGCGGTCCCAGGCCACATCGCCGGGGTCGCCGGGGTTCGGCAGGATCGTCCACCCGAAGCCGGGCGGGATGGGGACGACCTGGCGATCCTGAGGGTTCCCGATCCCGGTGGCCAAGCTAAGATCCACCCCGTCACCGGGCGGCGGCGGGCGAAGCAGGACCAGGGCGGAAAGCCCGCCCACCGCCAGCACCAACAGGAGGCCGAGCAGCAACCGTAACGGCAGGCTCACCCGGAGTTTACCGGAGATGGTCATAGGCTGAATAACACGAATCCGCACCACCTGGAGGGACGAATAGGCCGACGCGGGCGGCGAATCCCGCCGTGCTAGCCACGTGTCGTCATCCCGGTCCGCGTCCGCTTGATGTTCGGCACGCCCCACCAGTGGATGATCAGCCCGGCCAGGACCATCAGGCCCAGCGCGGCGATGGCGACCTGATAGCCGAACGCGCCGAAGCGGTCAGGCGGCAGGAGCAGGAGCACGCCGCCCCAGATCAACGGGCCGACCACAGCGGCGAACTTGCCGGTCAGGTTATAGATACCCATGAACTCGCCCAGCTTTTCGGGCGGGCTGAGTTCGATCATCATCGTCCGCGCCGCCACCCAGGTGCTGCCCAGCGCGATCCCGGCCAGCACGGCGACTACCCACTGGAACAAGAACTGCGACGTGGGCGAGGAGTCGGCCACCGAGATCGCCAGGACGAGAACGATCAGCCAGAGGATGAGGCTGACGATCAGGCTTTGCTTGGAGGTGAGCCAGTCGGCCACGAAGCCGAATAGCCAGGCCCCCAGCGCAGCGGCGATGATCGCCGGGGCCAGCGCGGCGGCAGGGTCTTTGAAGCCGATCACCCGCGTCGCATAGACGCCCATCGCAATGATCACGGTATTGAGCGCGTCGGAGTAGAGGAAGTTGGAGACGAGGAAGCGCCACAGCCCCGTGTGGGTGCGCGCCTCCTGGAGGGTGCGCCAGGTCTGGGTGACGGTGGAGGTGAAGGTGATCGGCACTTGCGACGGGGCGGCCAGGGTTTCGACCAGGGGCGCATCGGCCACGCCGCCAACGATGCCGGACGGCCCCGGCCCGGCCACGGTGGGCACGGCGGCAGCGGTGCGCGACCGGGCGCGCTCGCGCACAAACAAGAAACAGGGCAGCGAAAAGAGCAGGTACAACACCGCCGTGGGCAGGAAGGTCGCCTGCGGTGGGGCTGCCTTGCCGACGATCAGGGGCATAACCGCGACGCTAAAGAGCGTCCCGGCATAGCCCAGGCCCACGCCGATGCCCGAAATCTTGCCCCAGTTGGCGCGGGTGCTGACGGTGGGCAAGAGCGCATCATAAAAGATCCCGGCGATCTGATAGGCCGCGTTGGCGACGATCAGCGCCCCGATGATCAACAGCACATTGTTGCTCAGGCCCATCACCGCGACCAGGGTCACGCAGATCAGCGTCGTCACGATCAGCCAGGGCAAGCGCCGCCCCGCCCCCCGGTCCGACAGCCCACCCATGAACGGCGAGATCAGCCCCACCAGCAGCATGGACAGCGAGTAGGGCACCGAATACTGCCAGTCTTGCAGGCCCGCCGCCAGGATGAACGCCGGAAAATAGAGGCTGACGATATTCCAACTATAAATAGTGTTGGCAAAATCGTACAAGGCCCAGGACCCGACGGCCAGGGGACCGGCGCCCCGTTCGGCGACCGCCACTGCGGGCAGCGCCGTAGTTTCGATGCTTGCCATGCTCGATGATCTCCTGCTGAAAGGTGGAGGTGAGGCCGCCAACCCCTAAGCGGCCCCCGTATTATAGCAGGTGCTCCGATGCCTGTATAGCGCTCCCGCGCCGGGTATCTCAGCCGCCTTTGCGGATGGCGTAGGCCGGGCGACCCTGGTAGTCGCGCAGGCCAAGAAAGGCGTGACCGCGCCGGGTCGTCCAGGCCCGCAGATCGAGCGGGGCCGCCGGATCGGCGTTGACGATCAGCACCACCTGTCCGGCAGGCAGCGGGGTGGCAAACGCTTCGATCTCGCGTAACAGTTCCCCCCCGCAGGAACGGTCTTCGGTGTCATAAACCAGCGGTTCCGGGTCCGCCGGTACAGCAGGCGTGTCCATAGAAGCGCGTTCCTTTCGTGATAACAGCCACCCTGAAACTATAAAGGAGGAGCCAGGGCTTGTCAACAAGGCCGAGAAAAGGCAGGGCTGTTGCAAAGTCACCGGATGTGCCGGGGCGCGACTCCCCCTGTTGGTGTAGGGGCGACCATTGCCGGACTTTGCGACCGCCCTGATCAGGATCGGCTCATCATTGCCCCCAATACCTATTGTAGGATATGGCTCGGTCCATTGATGGTCGGCTTGCCCCAGATGTCGAGGACAC
>JBBSEL010000955.1:0-2481 GCA_038239755.1 Chloroflexia bacterium
CAAAGAGCACGGGCCGTTCGACATCATCTTCGAGGCGACGGGCTATTCGCCCCTGGCCTTTGCGGCGATGGAGGCGCTAGGCAAGAACGGGGTGTTGGTCCTTTCCAGCGTCACCGGCGGCGACCGCACGATCCAGATCGACTCCGACTACATCAATCTGGGGTTTGTGCTGGGCAACAAAGTCATGGTCGGCACGGTCAACGCCAACCGCGAGTATTTCGAGATGGGTGTGCGTGACATGGCCCAGGCCTCGGTCGAATACCCCGGCTGGCTGCCCCGCCTGCTCACCCACCCGGTCCACGGGCTGGATCAGTATGCCGAATTCATGCACCTGCTGACCGGGGCCGACAACGCGATCAAGGTCTACCTGGAAATCGCCGAGATGCCGCAGTAATAGTGGCACCACGAAGGGCATGAAAAGGGTATGGCGAGCCTTCGTGTCCTTCGTGCCCTTCGTGGTGCCAACACCCCGCTAGACAGCCCTTCGCACTTGTGCTACAATCCTCTCGTTGCTGGCGGTTATTCTCAGACGAGATTCGGCAAGGGGGAGCGATGATCGGGCTGATCCTGCGCTACCGGGTCCAGTTGGCCGGGCTGTTGCTGGTGGGGATTTTGCTCGGGGTGGGGCTGCTGGTGTGGGGGCCGCCGTTGGCCGGGGCACCGCCGGGTGCGCTGGAAGTGGCCCTGCCCGCACAGACGATTACCCCTGCGGCGGCAGTGCGCCTGGCCGGGGCAATCGTACTGACTCCCGCGCCCGCCACGCCCGCGCCACCCACTCTTGCGCCCGCCGCGCTGAAAGTCTATGTGACCGGGGCCATCGCTCATCCCGGCGTCTATGCGCTGATCGAGGGCGACCGGATCGAGGATGCAGTGCGTGCTGCCGGGGGTGCCCTGGCCGATGCCGACCTGGACAGCCTCAACCTGTCGGCACGGGTGCAGGACGAAGAACAGATCCGCGTGCCCCACCGGGGCGATAACGCGGCCACCCCGACCCTGATCACACCCACCGCCGCACCTGCTGTTGCTGCTGCGCCTGCCGCTGGGGCCGCTGCGCCCGCCGCCGCTGGATCGGCCCCTGCCGCCCTGCCCGCTGCCCATTCGATCAATGTCAACCGCGCCGATGCGGTGACCCTGGCCGCCCTGCCCGGTATCGGCCCGGTGCTGGCCGGGCGCATCATTGCCTATCGCACCGCCCACGGCCCGTTTGCCCAGGTGCAAGATGTTAAGCTGGTATCGGGCATCGGGGACGCGATCCTGGCGAAGATTACCCCGTATATCACCACCGGCCCTTGAGCCACGCCGGGACTCTTTAGCAATGGCGGCCCCGGCGAAAGGGCAAACGCGGCGCGGCTCACCCGGCGAGCAGACCGGTGGGGGCGAGCATGGCGCGCAAGCGGTCGGCGTTGTAGATGGCCTGGCAATCGGGGTCGTTGTTGAAGTAGACATAGCTGTCGTGCCCAGCGGCAGCATCCCCGGCGAGGCGTTCGGCCCAGTGGCCCAACTCGCCGTCGCTGAGGCCCACGCCATAGAGGCCGCCGTGGACGCGCAGATAGCGGAACGGCCCGATCCAGGGCGTGTCCACCGGGGTATAGTGCGCCCCGCCGATGGCGATCACTTGGGCGACCCCGGCCTCTTCCAGCAGGCGGGCGACGGCGGGGGTGTACCACGAGCGGTCGCGGAACTCGATAGCGGCACGGTGCCAGCGGGGTAAGAGGCCGAGGAAGTAGGCCAGGCGCGGCAGGTCGGCCCCGAAGCCGGGCGGCAACTGGTAGAGCGCGGGGCCGAGCCGCCCGCCCAGCCCTTCGGCCACCCAGACGAACCGCCGCACGGTGTGGTCCACCCGGTAGAGCCGCTGAAAGTGGGTGATCATGCGGCTCGCTTTCACCGCATAGACGAAGCCGGGCCGGTGGGCCATCTGCGCCGCCCACGACTCGAAGTTGGCGCGAGTCGGCAGTCGGTAATAGCTGCGGTTGATTTCGACCGTCGGGAACCGATCCGCGAAGTACCCCAACCAATGCTTCTGCGGCAAGTCCCAGGGATAGAAGCATCCCTTCCAATGCGGATACACCCACCCCGACGTGCCCACCCAGATCGTGCCCATTGCGCTTGCCCCCTCCACAACCTGATGCGGGCTACAGGGGCATTTCTCGTGCCAGGGGAGCGGGAAACGTGATGAGGGGATCAGGTATCAGAAATTAAGAATTAAGAAGTAAAGAAGCAAAATACGCAATACGCAATACGCAATACGCCTCACGTTTCACGTTTCACGTTTCCCGCCTCACGTCCCCACCGCAAGCTGCGTGCGGCTCAGGTCGTAGGCCGCGCCCAGGCGGGTGAACAGGTCACCGGCGTGCATGAGGTGTTGGAGGCGGTCCAGGCCGGGGCTGTGGCGTCCGAGTTCGTAGAGAGCCAGCCCTTCGTCGTAGGGCATCCCCAGGGCGGTGGCGGCGGTCACGCTCTGGTGCCACGCGGCGACGGCGG
>JBBSEL010000956.1:0-2478 GCA_038239755.1 Chloroflexia bacterium
CCAGATACTCGGCCTGCCCGGCGGTTGTGGACCCCCACCAGGCGCACACGTCGGTGCGCCGCTACAGGAACCGATCCTGTGCCAAGGCATCAGCCCTGCCTTTACTTTGGACCTGCTCCTGTAGGAACAAGGGCTGTGCTATAATGAGCAGGAACTCGCTCGGAGGTGCCTCTTTATGCGCGTCCTGCTGCTGGCGGCGCTGACTCTCGACGGCAAACTCGCCCGCACCCATGTTGATTTCGTGGACTGGTCGTCCCGCGAGGACAAGCGCCTGTTCATGCAGACGACCAAAGCGGCGGGCGTGCTGATCCTGGGTCACAACACCTACAAGACCTTTCCGGCCCCGCTGCCCGGTCGCCTCCATATCGTGCTGACCCACACCCCGGCGGATCAGTCGCCCATCCCCGGCGTGGTCGAGTTCACCAACGCCGACCCCCGCGCCATCCTGGCCGACCTGGCGGCGCGGGGCCATGACAAGGTCATCGTCGGCGGGGGCGGGGCGATCAACCGCCTGTTCCTCACCTATGATCTGATCGATGAAATCTGGCTGACGGTGGAGCCGGTGATCTTCGGCACAGGCGTGTCCCTCTTTGCGGGCGCGCCGTTCGAGCGCCGTGCCCAGCTGATCCACCAGGAGCCGCTCGGCCCCGGCGGGGTCCACCTGCGCTACAGCCTGCGCTAACCGCTCGGCCTGTGATACATCTACGCCTGCAATCCTGCTGTATAGCCTTACGAATCCGCTGTTATGGACGGAAATCGAATCACCGTTGTCCTGAACGGCGCAGATGGTGTGACATAATCAGAATGGTGCAGGAGTTAGCTATGAAATTCCCTGAAGTGGACGGGTCGAACCTGTCAGGTACCAGGTACCACTTGCCCCAGGATTTTGAAGGTACCTATAACGTGGTGGTCATCGTTTACCAGCGCTTCCAGCAGGCGAATGTGGATACCTGGGGATCGCTGCTGCAATCGCTGGCCGGACGGTACCCCGATTTCCGCTACTATGAGTTGCCCACCCTGCCGGGGTATGGATCCCTCCAGAAGATGTTTATCGACACCGGCATGCGCAGCGGCATCCGCGACCTTGCCGTTCGCGCCCGCACCATTACGCTCTATCTTGATGTGGCGGCGTTTAATGCGACGCTGGCGCTGCCGACGATTAACGATATCTATGTATTGTTGGTCAACCGGCAAGGGGATGTTCTGTGGCGGGCTGCGGGCGATTACACTTCGCAGCAGGGCGCCGCGCTCGCTCAGACTTTGGCCGAGGTATTTGCCGTGTCCCCTGTCGGCACTTCTGCGGGTGCAACCGAATAAGGCAGTAATAATGTTGGGAACCTGGTCATTTTGGAGATCATCCAAAGACAAGTCTGGAGAAGAGGTGTTATGATGGCAGACAGCAAGCGTGTGGTAGTGACGGGCGCGACCGGCTTGATCGGCAAGGCGCTGTGCAAGCGGTTGACCGAAAAGGGGTATGCGGTGGTCGTCTTCTCCCGCGACCCGGCCAAAGCGCGAGGCCAGGTGCCTGGGGCCGCCGAATACGTGGCCTGGGAACCGGTAGAGAGCGGCCCGTGGGCGGCGGCGATTGACGGGGCCTACGCGGTGATCAATCTCGCCGGGGCGTCGATTGCCGGGAAGCGCTGGAACCCGGCCTACAAGCAGGAGATCCTCAACAGCCGGGTGATCGGCACGCGGGGCATCGTCAAGGCCATCGCGGCGGCGAAGGCCAAGCCACAGGTGCTGATCAATGGGTCGGCCATCGGCTATTATGGCTTCCGCGATGACACCAAGCTGGACGAGAGTGCGCCGCCCGGCACGGATTTCCTGGCGAACGTGTGCAAAGCCTGGGAGGCGGAGGCGGCAAAGGCTGAACCGCTGGGGGTGCGGGTGGTAATGGTCCGCACCGGCATTGTGCTGGACAAGCACGAAGGCTCGCTGCCGTTGATGATGCTGCCGTTCCGCCTGTTCGCCGGGGGGCCGGTGTTGCCGGGCGGGCAGTATTTCGCCTGGGTCCACCTGGCCGACGAGGTGGGGATCATCCTCTTTGCGCTGGAGAACGGTGGGGCACGCGGGCCGATCAACGCCACCGCCCCCGAACCGCAGACCAACAAGGAATTTTCGGCCACGCTGGGCCGGGTGATGGGCCGCCCCTCGCTCTTCCCGGTGCCCGGCTTCGCCCTGAGCATTGTCATGGGCGAGGCGGCCCAACTGGTCACCACCGGCCAGCGCGTCATCCCTAAGAAGGCACAATCCCTGGGCTACACCTTCCAATTCCCGACCAGCGAAGCAGCGCTGACCAACGTGATCAAGGGCTAAACACTCTCCACAGAGAACACAGAGGCCACAGAGTCGCTCTGTCTCTGTGGCCGCGGTGTTGTCTGGGGGGCCTCAAAACCGTCCGCCGCAACCCGGCCGTCAGCGTGGCGGCGAAGTATCCGCGCGGGTGGACGCGGGCGAAGGGGCCCGAGTCGGCGGCGC
>JBBSEL010000957.1:0-2465 GCA_038239755.1 Chloroflexia bacterium
CGGAAGGCGGTCTGCCCGCCACCGAACAGGATCGCCGTCCCCAGGCCGAACAGCAAATGGGTGCGCCAGCGGCCCCGGTCGGCCACCAGCAGAAAGCCGAGCATAGAGAGCAACAGCACCGTAGCATCGGGCCGGACCAGGGTGCCGAGGCCCAGCAGCCCATACATTCCTGGCGACACCTTGTGCTCGGCCAGCCCGCGCAGCGCGAGCCAGACGGCTCCGCTGGTGAGCAGGGTCAACACCCCCACCTCCATGCCCTGAAGGCTCCAGTTGATCAGCGGGTAGTACAGCGCGGTGAGCAGCACGGCCCCGAAGGCCGCCAGGGTCACGCCGGGGGCAAGCAGGGCGGCAATCCGGCGCACAAAGACGAGATTGGCGAGCAGGCACACGGCCCCGCTGGCCTGGATGATCGCGCTGATTTTGGTGGCCGGAATGGGGAGGAGGTGCCACCCGGCCATGTAGATCACCCACAGCGGGTTGGTGTACCCTTCGACCGGCGCTTCACCGGGGTTCCAGACTAGGCCAAACCCATGCGCCAGGTTCTTGGCGTAGCGCATCGAGATCATGCCGTCATCGAACAGCGTGAAAACGCGCTCCCCATCGACCACGAAGCTGGTCTGGTAGATGAACGCGGCGGCATAGAGCACGAAGCCTGCCCCGATGAGCAGCCAGAGCAGGTTCGGTCGGCGAAGCAATTGCATGGGGTGGGTCGCTTCTTTCTGCGGGTGGGGTTCCTGATATCGGGACGATGGGCCACCGGCGCTGCGTCTCTGGCCTCCATTATAGCAAAGATGCCCCTAGAGTAGTAGGTGGTTAGCATGACGTGGTGTACCTCGTATCAGGGCACTTTCGTCGGGGCGGGGGTGGGGAGCGTGGTGCTGGTGAGGCTGGGCAGGGTGGCGACGTAGAGCCGCTTGCCGCTGAGGATATAGATCTTGCCGCCCGCTTCGTCTGCGTAGACGTTGCGGAGGTTGTCGAAATAATCTTTGTCCACCGGGGCTTTCAGTTGCATCTGTACCGTGCCGTCTTTTGCCAGGCGGATGATCCGCTTGTCGCCCGCCTCGACCACATAGATCGACTGGCTGTCGGCATCGGTGAAGAGGGCCAGCGGGCTGGCAATCGACGGCCAGACGGGTAGGGCGAAGGTCTTTTTCACTTCTCCGGCGGTCAGCAACACCACCTGGCCGTTGCCCAGCAGCAGGTACATGTCGCCGTCCACGGCCAGCGAGATCGGGTTGCGCCCGCGCAGTTCGGTAGAGGCGGGGTCGCCGAACCAGTCGGTGGGCGGGCCGTCGTACTGCCCGGCCAGCCACTTGCTGACCTGCCCCGGCTTGGCCCACAGCAGATAGAGGTTGCCGTCATACGCGGTCATGTCGCGGGGTTTGTCCAGCCCCGCGGTGCCACCCAGCGGGTAGGCCGTCCACTGCCCCGTGTCGGGCAGCCAGAGGTAGGCCACGTTGGCATCGTCCAGGGCGGCCAGGTCGCCGCCCTCGCTGGTGGGTCGCCAGGTGATGAAGATCAGTTGCTTGACGGTCACATCACCCCCGCCGTTGCTGCCAACGGGGTCGCCGGGGCTGAGCAGGGCCGTGCGTTCGTGTGTGCTGATGGCGTAGCGGTAGAGCTTGCCCGCGCCCTTGTCGAGCAAGAACACATTGTCGCCGCGCACCAGCACCTGGCTCAGGTAATCACCCCGGCTGATAGGCGCAGCCACGGTGGTCGTGCTGGTAGCAGTATCGCTGATCACCCCCAGGCTGGGGGTCGCGGTGCGGATCGGCACGAGGGCGGCGGCCTGGCTCCCCTCGGTCAGGTCGGTCAGCAGGGTCAGCCCGGCCAGGCGGACCACGCCACTCAGATCGTCCATCTCGCGCTGGATTTGGACGTTGAGCGTCTGTGCCTCGGCGGAGCCGGGGTCGGCATCCAGCGCCTGCCGGGTGTATTCCACCGCCTGGAGCAGATATTTGCGCCGCTCGCCCACGTCGGTCGTCTGGCGTGAGAGCATCTCGGCTTGCTGGGCCTGCGACAGGTAGCCTTTGGTCCGCGCCGTCTGCGACCCCGACATGATGCCCTGGACCGAGAAGAAGAGCACCCCCAGCAGGATCACAATCGCCACCGGCACCAGCACCTTGAACACGCCCGGCGCGACGGTCGGCGTGGGCTGGACGGTCGCCGCCGCGTCATAGATCGAGGATGGGCCGCCTTGCGTGTTGTCGTCGGGCGTGTCCTCGTTGGCGGCAGTCTCGTCGGTGAACAGCACTTCGGGTTCGGGTTCTTCTTCCACGGTCAGATGGCCGTCGGGGTAGAACATCCCGTCGGCCCCGCGCTGGCGCACCGATTCGGGCAGGGTTTGCGACAACACTCCGCCGACCCCGCACAATGTCGCCTTGCCCATCCTGCCGACCACCGGGGCGGCCCAACGCCCGGCTACCCCCAGCCGCCCGGCGACCCCGCCGAGGAAGGTGACGACC
>JBBSEL010000958.1:0-2462 GCA_038239755.1 Chloroflexia bacterium
CGACCGGCGTGGATGTCACGCCGTTGAAGACCGTGCCGCGCAGGGTGCCCGCGTCGCGCACGTAGACGGCGGCGGCGTAGTCGTCGATCTCGCCCCAGCCGTAGTTGTTGTTCGGGCGGATGCCCCAGGTGGGCGAGAAGAAGGCGGTGTCAATGATGATGTTGTAGAACTCGTTGACGCTCAGGTCGGGCCGGATCTGGCGCAGCAGGGCGGCCAAGCCGGTGACATGGGGCGACGCCATCGAGGTGCCGCTGAAGTTGCCGTAGGTGTTGCTGGGCAGGCTGGAGCGGACGTTGACGCCGGGCGCGACCACTTCAGGCTTGATCAGGTTCCAGTCGCTACGTTCCCAGTTGTTCTGGTCGTTCCAGGGCGGCAGGTTTTCGGCGGGTCCCCGGCTGGAGAACCCGGCGATGTTGCGGTTGATATCCACCGCGCCGACGCCGATCGAGATCGGATAGCTGCCCGGTTCGTTGACTGTGCCCGCGCCGGGGCCAGAGTTGGCGTTGCTGAAGACCGGCATGATGCCGACCGCGCGCCAGGCCATGATGTCGGGCCACCATTCCAGGTCGGGGAAGCTCTCCGACGACGTGTCACCCCACGAGTTGCCGACCGCGTCGGGCTGGTCGTTGGTGTTGGGGTTGCCATCGGGGTCAACCATGAACTGGAAGCAGGCGTGCATGTAGCTGAACGGGCCTTTGCCCGTGGTGTCGTAGATGCGGCAGGCGATCCAGAAGGCGTTTTTGGCCTGGCCGATCTCGTTCGGGCCGGTGTTGTCCCCGAAGTACCCGGCGATAGTGCCCATCGTGTGGGTGCCGTGGCTGCCGCTGGCGGTGGGGAAGGTGGGGCTGAGGTTGAAGGGGTCGAGCCAGGAGTCGGCGGCGGTGTGGCCGGGTTGGATGCCGCGCCAACGCGAGACGAGTGCCTGGTGGGCACCGTCTACGCCGGTGTCGAGGTTGGCGACGGTGCGGCCTGTGCCGTCATAGCCCAGCGCCCAGGTCTGCGGGCCGTTCACCTGGTAGATGTTCCAGTTGCTGGCCGCGCTGTTCGGGGCGGTGACGACCAGCGGCTCGGCGGGGGCCGTGATCACCCCGTCCTCGACGATATAGTCCACGTCATCGCGGGCGGCCAGCGCCTGGATCGCGGCCAACGGGGCTTCCGCCGCAAAGCCGTTGAAGATCCAGTAGGTCTGGTACACATTGGACGTAGAGTCCATCTGCGCCAGGAAGGTGCGGGCGGCGGGTTGGGTGGTGGCGGCCACGTTTTGCAGGGCGCGGATCGCCCCGGCCCGGTCATTCGCGGGCCAGGTCCGCAGGTCGGCCTGCGCTTTGAGGTGGACGATCACCCGGAAGCGATCGCTGGCGCTGGCGCGCGCCGCTGTTGTGCCCAGCGTGCCGCGCAGCTTGGCAAAGGCCGGGGCGGGGTGCTGCGCCGGGGATCCCAACAGGGCATTCCCCGCGACTGCTCCGCTGCCCAGCGCGAGCAAGGCGCAACACAGGCTGGCGAAGATCGCCAGCCGCCGTAGAGTAAACCGCATGGTCTAAAGCTCCTTTCCTTGGTGGAACCGGTATCCTGGGGCCGTCTGGCCGCGCGCTGGCCGTTGGGGAGTATTGCCTTTTATTCGGCTCGATTAGCCGCGCGGAGGTGCTGCTATAGTAACAGGCGCGCGGCTGCTTTGCAACCGCACTCAGAACGCAGAAGTCAGAAGTCAGAACTCAGCAGCGAGCAGGGGTGCATCGGTCATAGCAAGTGCTGACGCTATGCCCCCTTACTCTAGAAGAAGCTGAGTTCTGACTTCCGAGTTCTGACTTCTGAGTTCTGACTTCTGGCTACACGCGGCTCAATCCGCCTGGCCGGGGCGGGGGTGGGCCGCGCCACGAAACAGCCGCTGGAAGTAGTAGCTGATGCCCAGGAAGAGGCCACCAAAGCCCAGGAAGAGCAGGATACGCCACAGGGAGTCGAGCCAGACAATATCGACCAGGAAGAGCTTGCCCACCACCAGGAAGAGTGTGCCGAGGCCGAAGTTCAGCAGCAGCGGATGGCGGTCCCGCACCAGCCCGGCCACCAGCAGCGCCACGGCGTAGCTGCCCCAGGCCACCGTGATGTAGGCGTTGCCGTTTTCCAGGCCCAGCAACTCGCGCCACAGCCAGCCCAGCACGGCCCCATGCACGGCCAGCCGGTAGAGGATCTGCGCCTGGCGCGGGCGGATCAGCCAGGTCGCTTCCAGGGCTAACAGGATGACGGCCACATTTTGCAGCCCGCGCACATTGAGGAAGGCTGGATCATAATGCCCGCCAAAGGCCAGCCGCTCGGCCAGGATGGCCGCGGTCGCCAGCAGGAGGATTTGGGCGCTGATGTCGGTGACCTGATCTTCCAGGCGGGGGGCCAGGTAGAGCAGGACGACGGCGAGCAGCGCCCAACTGATCAGCACATAGCCCATGCCGTCGGGCAGGCGGCCCAGTTCC
>JBBSEL010000959.1:0-2461 GCA_038239755.1 Chloroflexia bacterium
ACCACCCGGTTGTTGGCCGTGACCAGGAAGTGTTCGGGGGGGTCATAGACCGACGGCATTTTCTCGTAGGGGACGTAGCCGGTCCACTCGTTCTCGCCCGTCCAGCCCTCGACGGGCACCAGCCCGTTGCCCGCCTTACGAATCGGCCATAAGCCCGTGGACTGGTAGCCGATGTGGCCGTCCTTGTCGGCATAGACGAAGTTCTGACCGGGGACATCCCAGGCGCTCAGCGCGGCGTGGAACTCCTGCCAGTTCGTCGCCCGGTCCAGGTCGAGTACCGACTTGAGCAGTTGTCCCGGCATCAGTGCCGTCCATTGGAGGGCCGTCGGCGCTTTGAGTGTGTCCATAACCGGGTTCATCAGCGGGCCGTGGCTGGTACTGCGCACCGGCAGGATCACATCTGCTTTGCCCTTGATGTGGATCGTCTCGGTCACCACCTCCAGCGGCAGCCACTGGTCCATAAACTGGTATTGGCCGGGGTGCCCGGCTTCGTCCAGCTTTTCGACGAAGAAGTCTTGCGTGTCGGGGCCGAGGTTGGTCACCCCCCAGACAATCGAGGCGTTGTGGCCGACAACCACACCGGGCGCACCGGGCAGGGTCACCCCTTCCACGTCAAAGCTTCCGTCGGCGGTGCGGAGTTGCAGCGCATACCAGATCGACGGGTTCTGCACGCTCAGGTGAGGGTCGTTCGCCAGCAGCGGTTTGCCGTCGGTCGAGAGGCTGCCGTCGATCACCCAGTTGTTGCTGCCGATCAATTCGTCGCCGCCGCCAAAGCCGAAGACGCCGCTGCCGAGCAAGAGCGCGGGTTGGCCCTCCGGGTTGCCGGGCAGGGCCGATTGGCGGACGATGGTCGGCTTGCCACCGGGATAGGTCGGGAGCAACGTGGCGGCCCGTTCCGGCCCCAACTTGGCCTGGAGGTCGGCCATCACGATCTCGATATCCATGTTCTCGCCCAGGTCGAGCGCCATCACCTTGCCGAAGGCGATGCTATCGACCGGCGACCAGGGTTCGGGCTTGTAGCCCAGGATGGTGAACTCCAAGGGCAGGCTGTCGCCGTGGGTGTTGATGAAAGCGGTGATGCCGTCGGCGTATTGCTGCAACAGCGCCTTGATGTCGGGGGGCATGGCCGCCCACTCTTTTTCGGCAGCGCGGTGCAGGCCGAGCGTGCGCAGATAGCGGTCGGTGTCTTCGGTGGGGCTGCCCAGTACTTCGGACAAGCGGCCCGCCGCCACCCGGCGATAGAAATCCATCTGCCAGAGCCGGTCCTGGGCCATCACATACCCCTGCGCCCGCAAGAGGTCGGGCAGAGTCGCGGCGGTGATGTGCGGCACCCCGCTGCGGTCGCGCACCACGCTAACCGAGGCCGACAGGCCCGGCAGAGTCGCGGTGCCGTTGGTGGTCGGCAACGGGTGGAGAACCAGGAAGGCTGCCAGCGCCAGGACGGCGACGACCAGCACCAACAGGATGCCCACCAGCACCCGCAAAATCAGCCCGATCCGGCTGCCACTTCGCCGCCGCGGGACCGGCACCGCCCCCGCCTGTATATCGGTCGCTGCCATGATGATTCCCCTTTCGTGATCGTGGGGCTGATTATAGCACCGTGGCCCATGCGCTGCAAGTGAGGACGAGATCAGGGGGACGAAAGCAAGACGGGGTCGGCAGGGGTCGCGGGTTCCTCCGCTGCCGGAGGTGCAGGGTCAAGCACCGGGTGGGTGATCGTCGCCAGTTTGCGTTTGCGCCGCCCATCGCCGGGTCCATTATAGACCAGCGGCACAATCGCTTTATTAAGCGCCAGGATCGCCTGCTTGAACTCCTCGTCGGTGGCGTAGAAGACGGCCTCAGTAAACCCGGCGGTATCGGCCTGGAGATCGGGGTGGGCGGTGGGGGTCACATAGTTGCTGAAATCGTGCAGCAAGGTCACCATGAAAGTGGTGAAGTAGCGCATATAGTCGTCAGCGGTCAGGCGGGCGGCTTCTTGCGCGTCGATGTAGGGTGCCTGGGCCAGCCGGTAGACTTTCTCCTCCACCCCTTTGACCGGGCGCGTGTCGGCCACGCCCACCATCCCAGCATCCAGCAGAGTCTTGAGGTGGCGATAGATCGAGGACTTCGGCACATCAGGCAGCCGGTCCGCGATCTCCTGGGTCGTCAACTGCTCGGCCACCAGCGTTTGCAGGATACGCAGGCGAATCGGATGCAGGAACAGTTCGATTTTGCGGGAAGGCATCGGCCCGGCGCTCCAATCGGTGCGGTAATGTTATCAATATTAATAACATTAATCGCGCCGCTTGTCAAACGGGGGATCAGGGATCAGGGGTCGGGAGTCAGATGGGTAGGGGGATCTATAACTCTGGCAAAGTTACCTGCCAGGGAGACGCGGGCTGCTGGCGTAGGGGCGTCTGGCGGACGCCTTGCCGGGGATCGTGTCCTGTTCGGGTGGGGTACCCAGCAAGGCGTCCGGCGG
>JBBSEL010000960.1:0-2460 GCA_038239755.1 Chloroflexia bacterium
CGAACAGCCGCGCCAGCGCCTGGCCGGTGGCAACGGCCTGCGCCTGGCCGAGAGGGCTGAGGCCGCTGTCGCTCCAGCCCTGGAGCCGCCGCGCCTGGTTGCCCATCGATTGCCCATGGCGCACCACATAGAGGTCTATCACCGGCACCTACAGCCGCGCATCGGCATCCGCCAGATCGCGAGGCGGGGCGGTGGGCGCATCATCGCCCAGCGGATCGACCAGATGCTGGCGGGCGTTGAGCATGAGCAGGCAGCCGATGCCGATATGGCCGCCCTGCTCGTCAAACTGGATCTGGCTGATGCTACAATTGCTCGCCCCCACCTCGGCATCGGCCAGCGCATCACTGCGGGTCACCGCGTTGTTCAGGTAGGCGCGGATCACCCCGCCGTGGGTGACGGCGATCACGTTATCATAGGGACCGTGCCGGGCGACCAGCGCACTGATCGTGTTCGACACCCGCTCGACCAGTTGGCGGCGGGTTTCGCCCCCCGGCCAGCCGAAATCGAGGTTGCCCCGGTCGGCCCAGCCCTGCTCCAGGGTGGGATAGCGCGCCTGCCACTCGGCGGTGGTCATCCCTTCGACCTTCCCGGCATTCATCTCGCGCAGCCCCGGCACCCGCACCGGGGTCAGGTGGAGATAGCGCCCGATGGCCTCGGCGGTGTACCAGGCGCGGCGCAGATCGCTGCTGTACAGCGCGGTCACCTTCCAGCGCATCCCGGCAAAATACTGGGCCAGAAAGCGCCCGGTCATCCCGGCCTGCCGCTGGCCCTCACTGGTCAGTTCGGTGTCCCATTGCCCCTGGATACGGCCATCGCGGTTGCCGGTCGATAATCCGTGGCGGACCAGATACAGGTTCATACAGCCTCCTGTGGCGCGGGGGGCACCGCCGCCTCGCGGGTCCCCGTCGCGGCATCGTATGCACACCACGTGCGGATCACACACCGTTCGCACAGCGGGCGCGGGGCTTTGCACACCTCCCGCCCATGACGAATCAGGTTCAGGTGAAAGGGGTAATACTCGTCTGTCGGTACCATCGCTTCGAGCAACAATTGTGCCCCCTCGGCGCTGATCCGGTCGGGCACCAACCCCAGGCGGCGGGCCACGCGGTGGACATGGGTATCGACCGGCAGCGCGGGCCGCCCGCAGGAAAAGAGCAGCACGCACGCCGCCGTCTTGGGGCCGACGCCCGGCAGGTCCGTCAGCCAGGTGCGGGCCGTTTCCAGCGGTTCGGTCATCAGGAAGTCGAGATCGAAGCTGCCGCGATCCTCCCATATGCGCCGCAGCACGGTCTGGATGCGCGGGGCCTTGACCTGGGCCAGCCCGCCGCTCTGGATCGCCGCCGCCACCTCAGCCACCGGGGCATCGCGCACGGCCTCCCAGGTGGGGATCGCGGCCCGCAGCAACTTGAAGGCGCGGATGCTGTTGATGTCGGAGGTGTGCTGCGACAGGATGGTGAGGATCAGTTCATCGAGCGGCGGGTGATGTGCCCGCCAGGTCGGAATGCCATAGACCCGCAAGAGGGCAGCCTGGATCGGCGGGATCTTCGCTTCCGGCGGCCAGTCTGCCGGTGGGATCGGGGGTAACATGGCCTATTATACCATACGTGAAACGTGAAACGTGAAACGTGATGCGTATTGTGTATTGTGTATTGCGTATTACTGATCCCTCAGCACTCAGCACTCAATCCTCAGTCCGCAGTCCTCAATCCGCAGTCCTCAGTCCTCAGTCCTCAGTCCTCAAGACGCGGCGGCGGGCTGCCGGGGGTGAGGGCGCGGGAGAGGCGGTCTTCGAGCAGGGCGCGGAGGGGGACGGCGGCTTCGTTCAGGCCGTGGCCGGTGCCTTCGTAGAGGACGAGTTCTTTCGGCTCGGCAGCCAGGGCATAGAGATCGCGGGAGCAGCGAGCGGGCAAGACGGTATCGGCGGTGCCATGAACCAGCAGTAGGCGGCGGGGGGCCAGTCCGGTCAACAGGTCGGTGCCGTAGGTCTGGGTGCTGAGCGTGACCACGCTGGTGACCAGCGGGCTGAGCGCCCCGGCGCTGATCACCACCGCCCCGCCGAACGAGTGGCCGACCAGCGCCGCCCGCTGCACCCCTTCATCACCTAGCCAGGCCAGCGCGACCAGCACATCGACCACGCACGCTTCGAGGTTGTTGGGTTCGCGGTAGTGCAGGCGGAAGCTGCTGATGCCGTAGCGCCGCAGCACATCGGCCATGTCGGCATAGAGGCCGCCCGCCGGGCCGACCAGCCCGCCATTCGCCCCCCCAACCCAGATTACCAGGGCCGGACCGGGCGCGCCGCCGGGCAGCGCGGGATGGAAAATGCCGGTGATGTCGCCACGGTTGGTCGCCAGCACCACATCTTCGCTGGTCGCCCCGCCGGGCGCGCGCCGCACCTCTAGAAGGCTGATCGTCTCCTGCCGTTTTTTGCGCCGCTGGTTGCCGTTCGTCATACGCCCCCCA
>JBBSEL010000961.1:0-2459 GCA_038239755.1 Chloroflexia bacterium
AACGGGCGGGTGATCTCGGTACGATCACCGCGAACCAAGCACAGTACCTCTGGCGGCAGATGTCGAGTGCCGGCTATCGGACCCGTGAGCCAGTGGAACTGGATGTTGCGGGAGAGAAACCCAGCTTGGTTACAGAGCTAATCCGCTTGCACACTCAGCAACTCGGGTATACTCGTGCAGACTTGGCCGAGATGTTCGCCCTCTACGAGGAAGAACTCAACGATAAATACTTCCCCGAAGAGCCACGCGGACGGCTCCACGTTGTTCGTAGCTGATTCACCCATAAGCGCAAGGGTCGGGCGTGTCGCACGCCCGGCCCTTTGCCTTAAGATCGGGAGCATGGGTTGCCGGGTCGGCCAGCTTCCTATACCACCCCTGCAACCACCCCAGCGCCACGTCGTCGCGCAACGATGCGACGCTACAGCCCTACCTCCCCGATGCTACTATTAACCCCAACACAAAAAAGATCAACCCTACCCCAGCGTTGATGAGAAGGTCTGGGATATAGGAGCGGAGAGAACGCCTCGTAACGACGGCGATTTCGGTCGCCCACACCTTGCGGACGGCTTCCGCCTGCTCAGCGGTCAAGTCCGTGAGAGATTTGTTGAGGTCATATTCTTTTTTGAGTTCGCTAATCACTGTCTGTATCCGCACCACATCGTGTTGTCGTTCTTCCACAACCCGCTCCATTTCCCCAACAATCACTCCTACCGCTGCAGAAGCCTTGTTTAACTGCTCAACAGCCGCCTCCAGCTGCTCACCCAATCTATCCGCGTCCACTGTCCCACCCGCAAGGAGCTGGTCGGTGCGTTGTTGTACCTCAACCCGTCGGAAATTGTCGAGATGCTTACCGATAAAAACCAGGTATACTCCGCCGAGAATAGGTGGCACGGCTACCCATAACAGCTGATCATGCGATAGTTCTCGACCATTGTTGAGGAATGCGAACGTACAAAAACTCCCCCAGGTGATAACCATGATAATGGTGGCAAGCCCGATCTGCACACGCGCACTCACGATTTGTTCTCCACTTCATCATACCATGTAGACAGCCAGGCCAGGGCGGCGACGTACTGGTTCATCGGCAGGGCTTTATAACTGGAGATGCGGAAGCGCCGGTAGAGTTCGCTGTAGACCGCCGCGTAGCCGTTGGGGGTGCCCTGGGCGGTCAGTGCGGCGGCCACCGTCTTGACGGCCAGGGCCAGCTCGGCGGCCTGGGCCTCGCTGATGGTCGCGCCCGCGCTGAGATGCAGCTCCAGGGCGTTCAGCCGGTCATCGGTGCGACTCGCGTGGGCGTTGAGATCATAGACCGCCTGCTCCAGCGCGAGCTGCTGGCGGGCTAATTGGTACAGTGCCTCGGCGATCTCTAACGCGCGGGCCGCACCGGTGAGGCCGGACGGGGGTGGGGGCGTCGGCACGATGTCGCCCTTGAAGGCCGTCCACAGCACGTCGTAGCAGTCGGCCTGGTAACGCAGGATCCGCTCACGTAGCTCCGGCTTGACCCGGCTGGCGTTGAGGCCGAAGAGGAAGCCGGGGAGCAGCTTGAGCGGGAGGGCCAGCATCGTCCGCTCGCCGACCTCCGTTATCGTAACGATAACGGAGTGCAGGGCGGCACTCAGCACCGGGTCGCGCCGGACCCGCAAGAACTGCCCCGGCCAGGCTAACCCCATCGCCTCGACAATCGGACGGAGGGGCACCAGGATGGTACCATCGGCGAGCTGGCCGGCGGGCAGGGTGTCGCCGTAGAAATCCACGGTCTGGGTGCGCACGGGCACCAGGGCGTTTGGTTCGGTAGGTTCGGTCATAGCCTCTCTCAGCTAAAGGGTGTATTTATCGCTGCGTTGCTAGTGCGTCGGGCGAAGGCGGTCCCGTCTGATCGTAAAACAGCTTGTGCCTCATGTGTAGGCGATGGCATCCAGTGGTAAGACGGCCCGACCGCCCAGCCGCTATGGTTCACACCGCACCTTGATCAGGCCGGTCCACTCGGTCCAACATGGTCCTCTGGATCCAGACTGCGCTAATCAAACTCCGCGATCTTGAACTTCAGCGTGTGGGCGTTCTCGGTCACCGTGCGCACGGTCGCATCCGCAGCCCCAGTGGGCAGATCCGCCTGGATTTCCAGAGTCACTTGAACTTCCACACCAGGCCCCATCAGGTACTGGATGATTTCATCGGCGATTTGCCGGGCCGCGCTGGGGAGACGTAGCGGATCGAGTTCCACCCGGCTGTAGAAATGCGTGGGGCGCGCACTGGCGGAGGCACTGTTTCCTACCGAGGTCCCTGGCCCGGCACTTTCCCCTTCCCGGTTGGAGCCGTTCCCGACGGGTAGTCGGCTACCACCACCATTGCTGGTACTGGCAGGGATGGCAGTAGTTGCCACAGCGGCAGCCTGGGCGGCGCGGGCCACATCGGCGCGGACGAGCACGCTGCGGCCGTCCAGGTAGACGTTGGCAGGCACG
>JBBSEL010000962.1:0-2457 GCA_038239755.1 Chloroflexia bacterium
CAGCCCGGCGGGCGGCGGGGGCCAACTCGACCTCAACCTCGATACCAACCCGGTGGTCTTCCAGTTCGTGCTGCCGTCGGGCTTCCAGCCGTCGGCGCTGGAGGTGGGCTGCGATTTGAGCACCTACTCCGGCACCTTCAGCGTCGAACCGGCCTTCTACAATTGGACCACCGGCCAGTATGACCCGGCGCAAACCGGCGGCCAACCGCAACGGATCAGCAGCACCAGCAACGGCTCCTTCATGTCGGCCCTGGTGGATGTGCCCACGCCGGTCGCATCCTACGTCGGCCCGCGCGGCGAGATCAACCTGCGCCTGACCTCGCAGAGCGGGACCGGCAATCTTCAGTTGCAAAATCTGTTCATCAGTGGCAGCGGACAGTGACGCACGTAAAATTAAGAAGTACAGGCTTATATGGGGTGGGGGGTGAACGTGATCCGCTCCGTACCTGCGCCTTTCACCCCCACGGCTCTATTCGCCTGAACCGACAGGGGGTTAAAATGAAAGGATCAGCCAAATTCTCAATCATACATAAAGACGCATCGATGGTAGAGCGTATGAACCAAACGGACCACAAAACATTAGCCATTTGGGCGGTTGATTGTGTCGAACGGGTCATGCCCTACTTCGAGCGAGCCTATCCAGCAGACCATCGCCCGCGAAGCGCTATCGAAACACTCCAGGCATGGATAAACACCGGGGTGTTTAAGATGGCGACCATACGAGAGGCTTCGCTGACCTCTCATGCGGCTGCCCGCGACGTAGGCGAGGATACGGCACCCCGCTCTGTTGCGCGTGCGGCAGGGCAGGCGGTCGCAACCGCTCATGTTTCCACGCATTCGATTGGTGCAGCAAATTACGCCTTACAGGCGATCCATCGGGCCGCGCCCTCCGCTGCTGCTGATGCCGCCGTTGCCAAAGAACGCGATTGGCAATACCAGCACTTACTCGACTTGAAGAACAACCCGTCATAGCAGTGAGGGTCGGCAACGCTGCCGGTGCCCGCGCCCGTCGCCGCCTACGTCGGCCCGCTGTGCGAGATCAACCTGCGCCTGACCTCGCACAGCGGGACCGACAATCTTCAGTTGCAGAATCTGTTCATCAGTGGGCACTAGACGAGTGGTCAGTGATCAGTGGTCAGTGGTCAGTATTTGCTAGCCACGAGCCACGAGCCACGAGCCACCAACCACAAGCCACCAACCACTAACCACCAACCACTAACCACTCGCAGGAAACCTATGGCCGCCGAAACCCTGGTCGACATCCGCAACCTGACCAAGCAGTACGGGAAGTTTACCGCGCTGCAAGACCTCTCGCTGACCATTGAGCGGGGGTCGATCTATGGCTTTATCGGGCCGAACGGGGCGGGCAAGACGACGACCATGCGGATCCTGGCGACCTTGCTGGAGCCGACGGGCGGCGATGCCTGGGTGGCAGGGCACCCGATCAGCGGCGACCCGCGCCCGGTGCGGGCCAGCATCGGCTATATGCCCGACTTCTTCGGCGTCTACGACAACATGAAGGTCTGGGAATATCTGGACTTCTTCGCCGCCAGCTATCAGGTGCCTGCCGCCCGTCGCCCGGCGATGATCACCGACTTGCTGACCCTGGTCGATCTGACCGCCAAGCGCGACAACTTTGTCGAAGAGCTATCGCGGGGGATGAAGCAACGGCTGGCCCTGGCCCGCACCTTGGTTCACGACCCGGCGCTGCTCATTCTGGACGAACCGGCATCGGGCCTGGACCCTCGCGCCCGGATCGAATTGCGCGAACTGCTGAAAGAGTTGCGCCTGCTGGGCAAAACGATCCTGATTTCGTCGCACATCCTGACCGAACTGGCCGAGATGTGTACCCACATCGGCATCATCGAGCGCGGGCGCTTGCTGGTCAGTGGCAATGTGACCGAGATTTTGCAGCGGTTGCAGCCGACGCGCAGCGTGCTGGTGCGGGTGCTGGGCCGGGGTGCCCAGGCGCTGGCCCTGATCCAGCACCTGCCCGGCGTACAGGACGTGACCTGGATCCCGCCGGTCAGCCCCACCGGCCCCGGCCCGCTGCCCGGCGCGGGTCCCGTGCCTGGCCCCGGCGTGCCCCTGCCCGACGGCCCCCTGACCCTGCGCGTGCGGATGAACGGCGACGAACGGCTGTTCAGCGCCCTCCTCTCCACCCTGGTCCGCGCCGAAGTCCCGGTCTACGGCCTGCAAGAAGAAGTGAGCGACCTGGAAGACATCTTCCTCCGCATCACCCAGGGCCTGGTACAGTGACGAGTGGTTAGTGGTTGGTGGTTAGTGGTTAGTAACAAGTGCTGAGGGGTCAGGGGTCAGGGGTCAGGGATCAGGGATCAGAAATACGCAATACGCAATACGCAATACGCAATACGCATCACGTTTCACGCCAACACAGAGGGTACCCACACATGGCAATGACCCGGTTTGCCGAACTGAATCCGTTGTTGACCAAAG
>JBBSEL010000963.1:0-2445 GCA_038239755.1 Chloroflexia bacterium
CCAAGACGAGAAGGCGCGGCAATGATCTAACTACCTATTCTTCGGTCTTCTGACTGCTGACTGCTGACTGCTGACTGCTTGAGCCGCCGCCGCGCCGCCAGCCCGACCAGCCAGGCCAGGCCGTCGCTGAACGGGCGCGGGCGGATGCTGCGGAACACCGGGTGGGTGGCGGGATACCCGGCCATCACCCGGCAGAAGGCGGCGGGGGTGAGTTCCCAGAACACTTCACCTGTGCCCCTGCGCCGGTAGAGCAGCCGGGTGTAGCGGGCCTGCCGGGGCAGCCAGCCGAACGAGGCCCGCTGGGTGGTGTACTCGGCCAGCGCCCGATTCTTGACCGTTTCGACCGCGCTGATGTCTACCATGACGTTCGCCAGGATCGGGGTCAGCGGCACCTGTAGCTCGTACAGACGGAGGGCGCGGAGGTTGGGTTGGGGCGCGGCGGCGAGCGTCTTCGCCAGGCCGAGGGCCACCCGGCGATGTTCGGGGTGGAAGTCCACACAGGAGGTGGTGTAGATCAGCGTCGGGCGGACGCGGGCCAGGAGCGTGGTCAGCCGGGCCTGGAACTCGGTGGGGGTCCAGCGCGCTTCGGGTAGGGCGAAGGGGACGATCTCGCTCGGCCCCAGGTGGGCGATGGCGGCGGCTTCGGCGGCGCGGATGGCGCGGATTGCCGTCCGGCTATAGCCCCCGGCCCGCGAACTGCCCCCATCGGTCACGACCAGCACGCAGACCGCGTCGCCCGCCTGGCGGTGCCGGACGATGGTGCCGCCGCAGCCCAGCGTCTCGTCGTCGGGGTGGGGGGCGATCACCAGCACGCGATCCACGCCGGTGGGGGTCGCTTCCTGCACCTGGGGCCGCGCCACCCGCCCGGCCCCGGCGAAGGCCAGCGCCCAGGCTCCCTCGGCGGCGGGGATCAACACGCCCCGCGCCCCGGCTTTCAGCACCGCCCGTCCACCCTGTCGCTCACTCATACGACATCGAAGTCCCCGACGGTCAGGTGCCAGGCCGCCGGGTCGGCCAACGTGGCCGGGTCGGCAGGCGGAGCGAGGGGGACCCATTCAAAATTGAACGGCAGTTGCACTGGCAAGAAGCCCAACCCCCGCAGGCGGCGGTAGAGGGCCGACCCCGGCGCGCCCGACGCGAGAACCATGCCCACCCCCTGCGCTGACAGGTCGTCCAGGGCGGCTTCCAGCAGCGCCGCCGTCACTGCGTCGCCGTCGGGGGCCACGAACAGGTCGGCAATATAGCCGGTTACCCGCTCCGGTGCGACCACCCGGCGGTAGGCCAGGTAGCCCGCCGGGTGCCCCCCTGCCCGCGCCAGCAGCACCCGGTAGTCTTGCTCCGGCGCGGCGACGAAGCGCCACTGCACCCAGGCACTATCGCGCACAACGAAATGGGCATACTGCCCGGCCAGGGTGGGCCAGAGTTGATCGAACGCGGGCGAGGGGCCGGTGATCGGCTCCACCGTGATCCCCGCGCCCTGTTGCTGGCGGCGCAGGGTCCGCCGGGCCATCCCGCGCCAGACCCCGCTGCCGACCGTCCCTAGCGCGGTCGCCGGGCCGACCAGCGGGCCGGGCACCCGCCCCCGTTGCGCCACCACCCGCTCGATATGCAGCGGGAAGCGCAGCCAGGCCAGGGGGAACAGGGTGGTATAGCCGAGGGCGCGGTTGCGGGTGCCCCACTGCTCGTTGGGCAGACCCAGCACGGCGACCTGCCCTGCTGTCGCCCAGCCCGCGTGCGCGGCGGACCCCAGCCGGGTCAGCATCCCCTGGCGGCGGAACGTGGGATCGGTCATCGCCTCGACCGCATGGACGGCGGGGTAGACCTGGCCGTGCAGTTGCACCCGCAGGGGAATGCCGCCGTACTGCCCGATGATCTGCCCCGTGTCGGTGACGGCGACCCAGACCGTCTCGAACGGTGCGTCGCGGCCCTTCAGCTTCCACCGCCAGTAAGCCGGGCTGCGCGGTCGCCCAAACACGCGGGCATACAGCGCGACCAATTGCTCCTCATCGCCGGGCCGGTAGGGGCGTACATCCCAATCGGGCGTATTCGTGGGGGCAGGCGGGTCGTTCATCGTCGCCTATTATACGGGGCCGGTTACAGCCTTGCAAGCAGACGAGTGATTCACCAAGGAGACACGGGGAACACAGAGATCTCCGTGCTCTCCGTGTCTCCGTGGTGAATTTTCGCGCCGCTTGCGTTCGCGCTGCTTTTGGCTTACAATACCCCCACAGGAGGGGCACGATGGATCGGTTGATGACGTTCCAGCACAAGGCGGCGACCCGGTTGTTCGGGGAGGATGTCAACCGCAGCGACGGCGTGTGCCGCTTCGCCCCGGAATGGCTGATCCTGTGTATCAACAACTTCTGCAACCTCAAGTGCCGCATGTGCGACGTGGGCATTGGCGAACGGGCCAGCGTCTTCTACGCCAACATGATCGGGGACGAC
>JBBSEL010000964.1:0-2441 GCA_038239755.1 Chloroflexia bacterium
CGCCAGATCACTCCGCCCGACCTTGATTTTGATGGCGCGGAAGCCGAGGGTGAGCAGCTCCGCCGCTTCCGCGGCTGCCCCCTCCGGGCGCATGGTCCGCAGGCTGGCATAGGCGGGCACCGGCCCCGGCGTGCCGCCCAGCAGGGTCACCAGCGGCACCCCCCCGGCCCGCGCCCGCGCATCCCACAGCGCCATATTGATCCCGGCCAGCGCGATCCCGACCAGCCCTTGCAGCCCCAGGAACCGGAAATGCCGCTGGAGCTGCTGCTCGACCACGAGCGGGGCGGCAGCCTCGCCCTTCAGCAACCCCCCGATGGTGGTGAGGAGTTGGACCAGCGGCCCCAACCCCAGCGGGGTATAGCAGCGCACATAACTCGTGCCGGTGATCCCTTCTTCGGTCAGCAGATCGAGCAGCACCAGCGGGGTGCTGCTCATCACCCCGCCCGCCGTTTCAACCGGGCGCGTGGGCCGCAGGTCCAGCCCGCGCACGCGCAGTTCGCGGCTGGTCAGTTACGCCGGTATGTCCATCGATCCCGTCCTCCACAAGCCCCGCGCCGGGCCAGTTGGGTGCCTTCGTCGGCGGGCGCGGATTGATTGCTACCCCAAGCATTGCCGCACAACCCTAATCTCCGGTCATAAAGATCGCCGTTTGTTGTAGGATATGGCTCTGTCCATTGATGGTCGGGTACCCCCAGCACCGGGGACGCCTGACCATCAATGGACAGAGCCATATCCTACAAGTGTACGCCGCGTTATGACCGGATCTCAGGCAAAACCGTATTGACAGCCTCAGCGAATTGATCTATACTTTCCCGCATTGATTTATATTTTGCTGGGTCTATCGCGGTTTGTCAAGGTCCGGTCTCTGGTGCATCCTTCCTGCCCGGCCCCGCGCGGAAACGAGTGTGTTGTGTTACATGGTAAAACGTTGCACCTGGATGCCAATGTCACCGAGGAGCGGATTGTCGCCGTGCTCAAGGCGGTCGGGTCGGTACCGCGCTGGCGGATTTTGCAATATCTGACCGACGGGACCCACACGATCAACGAGGTGGCCCAGGGGTTAGACATGCCGGTGTCGACCGTGGCCGCGCAGATCAAGATTTTGGAAGACGCGGGCATCCTCCACACCGAGTTGCGCGCCGCCACCCACGGGCTGCAAAAAGTCTGCGCCCGCACCTATGACAATCTGGTTATCCAACTGCCCTACCGGCCCGAAGTCTCCAACAACAGCGTCGAGGTTTCGATGCCGGTGGGGGCCTACACCGGCTTCGAGGTCACCCCCACCTGCGGGCTAGCCAGCGAGACGGCACTGATCGGCTATCTGGACGACCCGATCAGCTTCTACGAGCCGGAACGGCTCCAGGCCGCGCTGATCTGGTTCCGCAGCGGCTACGTGGAATACAGCTTTCCCAACCGCCTGCCCGCCGGGGCCGAACTGATCAGCCTCCAGGTGAGCATGGAGATCTGCTCGGAAGCGCCGCTACACAATAATAACTGGCCGTCGGATATCACCATGTGGATCAACAACCGCGAGGTCGGCACCTGGACCTCGCCCGGCGACTTCGGCGGCGAACGCGGGCGGATGACTCCGGCCTGGTGGGACAGCAAAGACACCCAGTTTGGGCTGCTGAAACGCTGGCTGCTCAACAAAAATGGGGCCTACATTGACGGGCATCCGCTGGCGGCCCTGACCCTGCCTGACCTGAATGTGGCAACCGCGCCGGTCATCGTGGTGCGCCTGGGGGTCAAGCCCGACGCGCTGCATGTCGGCGGCCTGAACCTGTTTGGCCGCACCTTCGGCAACTACCCCCAGGACTTGACCCTGCGGCTGGAATACACCCCCGGCCAGCGGGCCACCAATCTGCAAATCGATTTGCCCTGAGCCGCCAGCAGGCGAACGGCAGCCCGGTACTACGCATCCGCCCATTCCGTTCCCTTAAACGTCTATCGTCTTTCATACTTCTTACTTTTTAATTCATCCTTTACCCCACAGGAGGCGCAGGAAACAATGGCAGATGCGACACAGGCGTTGGTGCTGGTCGGCAGCTATGCGGCAGCAGAGGAACCGGGGCTGTACGGCTTCACGTTTGACCGCGCGACGGGCACGCTGACCCCGCAGGGATCGTTCGCCGGGATCGTCAACCCCTCGTTCCTGGTCGTGCATCCCAATGGACGCTGGGTCTATAGCGTGAGTGAAACCGGCCAGACGCAAGAGGGGGTATCGGGCGCGGTCTGGGCGTTGCGGCTGGAGCAAGAGCCGTGGGCGCTCACGCCGATCAACCAGCAGCCGAGCGAAGGTGACGCGCCCTGCCACCTGCGGATCGATGCGACCGGGCGGTGGTTGTTCGTGTCCAACTATCTCAGCGGCAACGTCATCGTGCTGCCCATCCTCGCGGACGGCGCGTTGGGCGACCGGACCACCTTCGTCCAGCACCACGGCA
>JBBSEL010000965.1:0-2441 GCA_038239755.1 Chloroflexia bacterium
GTGACGAAGGCATTGACTATATTCCAGCGCCGCGCGAAGCCAGAGAAAATGCTTATGGCATTGAATTTATTAGGCCACTTCTACCTCCAAGAGAGGTGGTTCACAGAAGCGACCAGCTTCTATAGTCAGGGTCTGCAAGTATTGGAGACCTCTACTGAAGAAGTACCTGGGACATTTCAGTGGAAGGCTATACTTGATGGCAATCTAGCACTCGTCGTGGGCCGCCAGGGGCGCTATACAGAGGCACTGGATATCTTGTACCGAGTCCTCGGCAATCTCTATGACCAGACTGACGTCGCGGAGGTTTGTGCAGCCCTTGCTTTTTACGAGTACAAGCTCGAGCATATTGACCAAGCATTGCTGCTGCGCCGCCGAGTAGACCCTATCATTACGCGCCTCGGCCTGGCCCGGCCCCTTTGTGCCGAGGACGCCGAATGGATGGAAATAGAGGCGCGATTCACAGCATCGCCAACCTGATAAATCTATGAACCACTCTATTCCGAAAAATCCGCAAACTATTCCATCTACCTGGCGAGGCTGTCTGCTACAATCAGGGCACAGTTCATACATTCTCTCACGGAGGTGCCTCATGAGCAGACCCAACCGGCCCCATGCCCGCTTGGGCGAAGAGATCGATCGTCTGATTCACGGTCTGGTGCTGGCGAAACGGTGGAGCACCACTCGGGCTGTAGCCGAGGCGGCGGCTCGTGCTCACTTTTCCACGGACACTGTATACGACTGGCGGCAAGGTCAGCGGCGTCCGTCGGATGATTCGCTTGCGAGCCTGGTTCATAATGGGCTGGGAGGAGGCCCATCTCGACCGCACCTGGGGCAACACCCTGCTCCAGGTGGCGCGTCACGCTGAGGCAAGCCGCCTGGTGTATGAGATCTGGGGGCCGCAGGAGTTACGTCTTATTCCCAACAACCTGCCCCCACGACGGAATACGACTTTCATCGGTCGGCAGGGCGAACTGGACCGCCTCTTGCAGCGCCTTACCCCACAGCACGCCGCCTCCCTGATTAGCATTGACGGTCCCGGCGGTGTGGGCAAGACGACCTTAGCTCGACTTTGTACAAAGGGAAGGGTAAAACCGTGCAGGGACATCGCGACTTTTTGGTATGATGGTGTTGCCAAACACCCATCGTCCTTGGAGGTCGCCCATGTCCCTGCCTACCGCCATTATACTCGTTCTGGAGCCGTTCCGGCCCTTGTTTGATGGACGCACCTGGCCCAAAGCCCTGCTGCTGGTTCAGGGCACCCTCCTCGTGCGGGGTCGCCGCACCGTCGCGGCGGCCTTGCGCGTCATGAGACAGGCCGCCGATCCCGCCTTTACCTGCTACCATCAGATCCTTAATCGGGCCGTCTGGTCGCCGCTCGCTGTCAGTCGCGTGCTCTTGCTCCTGCTTATTACGGCATTTCTGCCCCCCACCGCCCCGATTGAGCTCGTCATCGATGAACATCTCGAACGTCGCTGGGGACCGCGCATCCTCCAACGCGGCCATTATCGCGACCCCCTGCTCTCCGGCAAAGGGCTCTCCGTGAGTACGTCGGGCTTGCGCTGGATTTGTGTCATGCTGGTGGTGCCCGTGCCCTGGACCGCAAGCCTCTGGACCCTGCCGTTTTTGACCATTCTCACGACCCCCCCCGCCGTCGATGCGGCGACCGGCCAGCGCCATAAAACGATTACTATCTGGGCGCAACAGGTCGTGATCCTGGTCCGCCGCTGGTTGCCGACGCGCCCCATCACCCTGCTGGGCGATGGCAACTAGAGCAGTATCGACTTGGGCAATCGCTGTGTCCGCCAACAGGTGCGCCTCTTGGTGCCGTTGCGCTTAGATGCCAATCTGTTGGCCCCACCGCCTGCGCGGCGTCCCGGCCAACGCGGTGCGCCGCGCGTCAAAGGGCTGGCCCTGCCCAAGCTTGCGAACATGCTGGTCGATCCGGCCACGGTCTGGACGTGCGGAACGGTGCCCTGGTACGCCCAAGGCGACACCGATCTGGAGTGGTGCAGTGGGCAGGCGCTGTGGTATCACGGCGGCAAAATCCCGTTGCCGATCCGCTGGGTGCTGACGCGCGATCCGGCGGGCCGGCACCCTCCGCACGCCTACTTGCAAACCGAACTTAGCGCGGTAGCCATTCCGGCAGGGCCGGACGCCAGCGCATCCGTCGGCCCCCCCGCGCCACCGGGCGCGCAGGGGGCGGGTCCGGTGATCTTGGGCAGTAATGCGGGCGTAGGGCGGGAGCTGTTGGTGCGGTATCAAGGACGCTGGCGCTTGGAGGTGACGTTGGAAGAGAGCCGGGCGCATTTGGGAGTGGAAACCCAACGCCAGTGGAGCAAGCTCGCTATTGCGCGGAGTACGCCAGGGTTGCTGGGCTTGTTTAGCGTGGCGGTACTGTGTGGGCAGGCCCTGCACCCGGATGGCGCAATCCCGGTGGCCCA
>JBBSEL010000966.1:0-2439 GCA_038239755.1 Chloroflexia bacterium
ATCAGCATGGAGGGGATGGCCGCGCAGTTCGAGTTCTACTCGTTCTGCAACACCGCGTTCCCGCTGGAAGGGGCCAAAGTGACGGTCTGCACCCTCAAGCACCCCAACCCCAGCACCGCCTTCCGTGTCGATCTGGCCGGGCGCTCGGTGGTCTACGCCACCGACCACGAAATGATCGGGAATCTGGTGCTGCCCGTCAGCGACGACCTCATCGGGGTCGATGTCATCGACCCGCAATTGCTGGCCCTGGCCGCCGGGGCCGATTGCCTGATCCACGACGCGCAGTATACCGCCGCCGAGTATGGCAGCAAGGTCGGGTGGGGCCATTCGACGGTCGAGACCGCCGTGGACACCGCGATTCGGGCGGGGGTGCGCCGCCTCTACCTGTTCCACCACGACCCGCAGCACACCGATGCCGACCTGGACGCGATGCTGGCCCTGGCCCGCGCCCGCGCCGCCCGCCTCGCCGGGTCCCACCTCGAAGTGTTCGCCGCTGCCGACGGCGACGAGTGGACGTTCTGATGGGGGTTGGGGGTTGGGGGTTAGGGGTTGGTGACGAAGATGTGTGTTGACACTCGCCGCCCCTCACCCCCAGCGCTTTACGCTCGTTCCCTGATCCCTCACTCTTCAGCCTCGTCACCAACCCCCAACCTCTAACCTCCATCCCCTACGCTCGTTGCAGGCAGCACCCCTTTGTGCTATAGTAACGGTAGTCCCGACGTACATCGTGCCTGCCGGTGGGTGTAACGTGCTGCCGCCTCCCTACGTAGTAGTAAGAGAACGGGCAACCCGGCAGGTGTTTGTGCTGCCACTTTGTTGACGAGGAATCTATCGTGGCGTCCAATCCCCTCCTAGCGTCCCCGGTTACGTGCCCGCAATGTCACCAGGTCAACCGGCCCGGCGCACTCTACTGCGTAAGCTGTGGGACCGCGCTGGCTGAGGCTGCCCAAATCACCGCCAGCCTGATCAGCGAGCGCGACCGCGTGCGCCAGGCCGCCCGCAACAAGGCGGAGGTCTGCCCCCGCCCTGCGCCGGGCGAGCGGGGGCCGCACTGGCAGGCGTTCGGCCTGAGCAACGTGGGGCGGCTGCGGGTGAACAACGAAGACAGCGTGCTGGTGTCGCCCCTGCGCGGCGGGGGCTGGCTGCTGATCGTGGCCGACGGGATGGGCGGGGCGGAGGCGGGCGAGGTCGCCAGCGCCACCTCGGCGGTGCTGGTGCGGGAGTTGATCGAAAATCACCTCCAGGCCGACCCACAACCGACGACCGACCACCGCACGTCGCTGGCCCAGGCCGTGGAAGCGGCCAACGCCACGCTCTATGGTCGCAGCCGCGCCCAGCCTCAGTTGCGGGGGATGGGCTGCACGCTGACGGTGGCGCTGGTGCAGGGCCAATGCCTGGAACTGGCCCATGTGGGCGACAGCCGGGCCTATCGCCTGACCGCCGACCGGCATATCCAGCAATTGACCCTGGACCACACAATGGTCGAGCACATGGTCCGCCAGGGCTTTATCACGCCGGAGGAAGCCGCCCAGCATCCCCTGCGGAACCAACTATATCGCGCCGTCGGCACCGACCCGACGCTGGAGGTAGACACCTTCATCTACGCCTTGCAGTCGACCGACCGCCTGCTGCTCTGCTCCGATGGGCTGACCCTCCACTGCGCCGAAGACGAGATCGCCGGGATCCTGGGAATGGCCCGCAGCCCGGAAAGCGCGGCCAAAGCCCTGGTCGGGCGCACTCTGGACTACGGGGCCGAGGATAATGTCAGCGTGGCCGTGCTAATGGTGGCCTGATCTATGCTTTCGCCGTGCCTGTAGTCCCGCTGGGATGGCCGGTGATCCGGCTGGGTACGCTCGTTACGTTATTATGTATGGGATTAAACCAGACACAAACTTATCTTGAATCCGAGGGTCGTTATTTATGAATTGCCCGAATTGTGGCACACCGAACCGTCTTGATGCCCGTTTTTGTCGCAAATGCGGCGCGGTCCTTCAGCCTGCGCCCACCGTCTCCAGCCCTGGCGAGGTAGACCTGGGCGAAGCGTGGCTGGGCACCGCGCTAACCACGCCTCCTGCCGCTGCGCCGGAGGCGGTGCCGACCCTGGCGATCCCTGCGCCCGATGCGGCCTCCCCGGCTGAGGCTACGCCTGACGAGAGCCTGCCCGCTGCCGAAGAAGCACCGGCCTTGCCACCTGCTGACGTGCCACCCGCCGATGCCGCGCTGCCCGCCGACACCGAGCCGTCTACTGACACCGCGCCGCCCGCTGATGCCGCGCCACCCGCTGAGATGCCGCCCGCCGACACCGAGACACCGCCTGCGGATACAGAGTCGCCGCCCGCCGCTGCGCCGCCTGCGACCGACGAGCCGGTGTCCCCAGCCGCCGAGGCGCTGCCGCCGACGGAGGAGGTACTGGTTCCGGCAGATGAGACGACCCCGGTC
>JBBSEL010000967.1:0-2434 GCA_038239755.1 Chloroflexia bacterium
CAACCCCTAACCCCCTATGGTATAATGCAGGCGCGGCTGCAACCCCAGGGGAGACGCCAGCGTAGAAATGGGTAAGCGAGGGTATAAAAATGCGTACACCCACACAAACCGGGATCATCACCGGAGCCGGAGCCGGGGTGCTGGCGGCGGTTATTTACGGGCTGATGCAAACCCCGGAGTTGAACGGGCTGCTGATCCTGCTGGAAATCCTCATCGCCACCGGCGCGGGCGTGGTCGCCGCGCTGATCTATGTCTACAACCCGGCCATCGGCGCGACCGCTCCGGCAACAGCACCCGCAGCCGCCCCGGTGGGCGCACCGGCCTTGCCGACCGCGCCCCGCACCCCGCCAAGCCCGCGCAGCCAGCGGTTGCGCGCGGCCACCACGGCGGGCGGCCTGGCCGGGTTGGGCTGGGGCCTGGCCGGGATGGCGAAAATTACCGTCCAAATCACCGACCAGTCCTTCACCACCCAACTCGACTCGATGCTGGCCCAGTATGGCAGCAGCGTCCCGGCGGGGTCCAGCGGCACGATCCTGGGGGTCGGCCTCTTATGTGCGGGCTGTTTTGCGATCATCCTGTTCCCGGCGGTCGGGGCGGGGTTGGGCGCAATCGGGGGCTACATTCTGACGGCGGTGCGCCCGGCGGCCACCCGCCCACAATAGGGGACCGCGTATGGATGCTGTGACGCAAATTCTGGCCGGGTTCGGGCTGGCCGGGGCGGCGGGGCTGAATGCCTGGCTGCCGCTGCTGATCGTCGGCCTGGCCGCCCGCTTCACCAACCTGATCACCCTGCACGAACCGTATAGCCTGCTGAGCAACCCCTGGGTGTTGCTGGCCCTGGCGATTCTGCTCGGCGTGGAAATCTTCGCGGACAAGATCCCGGCGATTGACACGATCAACGACGTGATCCACACCCTGATCCGGCCCACCGCAGGCGCGATCTTGTTCGCCGCCAACGCCAACTCGGTCAGCGATATGAACCCGGCGCTGGCGATGGTGCTGGGGCTGCTGGCGGCGGGCAGCGTCCATGTGGTGAAAGCCAGCACGCGCCCGGCGATCACCGCGACGACGGGCGGGCTGCTCAACCCCCTGGTCAGCATCATCGAAGACATGGTCGCGGCGGTGGTGACGATCCTGGCTCTGGTCGCCCCGATCCTGTCGATCATTGTCTTTGCCCTGTTCGTCTTTGGCATGTGGCGCTTGCTACGCACCTTCCGCCGCCGCATCGCCGCCCGCGCCGGCCCCTAGCGAGTGCGGAATGGGGAGTGCGGAGTGCGGAATAAGGTCCGGCTGAGATGTGGCTGGCTGGTCGCGTTGATGCTGTTCGGCAGTTTGCTGGGACTGGCGGGGTGCGGAGACGAGAGCCAGAGCTACGACGACAGCCAGATCCCCCCGCTGGTGCCCGACACACCCCGCCCGGCTCCGACCCGCATCCCCACCCCGACCGGCGCGCCGCTCCCCCTCCCCGATAGCCCGCAAAGCATCCGCGTCCTGCCCGCCGCCGGGCCGCCCGATTGGAGCTTCATCGCCACGGCAGACACCTGGAAGGACAACCCGATCTTCCGGCGCATCCTCAGCGATGCGGTGGTAGGTGGGGCCGATCTGGTGACGGTAGGCGGCGACATCACGCCGCAAGGGTTGCCGGAGCAGTTTGACGACTTCCTGCGCGTGGTCAACGGCTACCCGGTGCCGGTCTATCCCGCGCCAGGCAACCACGATATTCTGGTCAGCCCGGCCACCTTCGCCCAATATTTCCCGCTGCACCAGGGCTTCGACCACAAGAACGCCCACTTTACCCTGGTGGATAGCAGCCGCGAAACGCTGGACGCCGCCGATCTGGCCTGGATCGAAAGCGACCTCCAGGGCACGAGCCAGCCGCTCAAGTTTGTCGTGATGCACGTCCCGCCATTCATGCCCTTCCCTGTGCCCGCCGACAAAGAGATGCGGGCCGGGGGCGCGGACTTCGTGGCGCTGATGGAGAAGTACCACGTCACGATGGTCTTCGCCGGGCACCTGCAGGCCTACCAGCGGATGCAGCGCAACGGCATCCCCTACATCATCACCGGCGGTGGCGGCTCGCCCCCTGCCGTCCCACGTATCCTTGGCGGGCGCTACCATTATGTCCGCGTGGAAATCCGGGGCAATACGGCGCAGGATAGTGTGGTCTGGCTGGATGACGTGGCGACGCCGGTGCCGTGACGCGATCCACGAATAGACACGAATTATTCGTGATCATTTGTGTCTATTCGTGGATCAGGTCTATTGTCGGTTGCGCGCGACGGGCTGGGTGTGTTAAGATCGGGCGAGAGGAGAACAGATGGCGACGACCGTAGTGACCCCCGATCCGGCGACGCACGGCCCGGCCCTGTTGCGGCTGCGGCCTCGCGACGTGCCGGGGCTGTTCGATCAGGCGGTGTGGCTCTACCGGCGCAAC
>JBBSEL010000968.1:0-2434 GCA_038239755.1 Chloroflexia bacterium
GCAGACGGCGCGGCAGCTCGGGCGGGAGGAAGGCGCAGACCCGCTGGTGATCGAACTGGCCGCCCTGCTGCACGATGTGGCCGACTGGAAGTTCGCGGGCGGGGATGAGACGGCGGGGCCGCGAGCGGCGCGGGCCTGGCTGGAGCCGCTGGAGGTGGACCCGGCGACGGTGGACCACGTCTGCGAGATCATCGCCACGCTGTCGTTCAAGGGGGCCGGGGTGCCGACGCCGATGCGGACGGTGGAGGGCGCAGTGGTGCAGGACGCCGACCGGCTGGACGCGCTGGGGGCGGTGGGCATCGCTCGCGCCTTCGCCTACGGGGGGCACGCGGGCCGCGCCCTCTATGACCCCACCGCCCCACCCCAGCCGCACGGGTCGTTCGCGGCCTACAAGGCGGGCACCGGCTCCACGATCAACCACTTCTACGAAAAGCTGCTCCTCTTGCAAGCGCGGATGAACACGCCCACTGCCCGTCGCCGGGCCGCCGCCCGCCATGCCTTCATGGAGCAATACCTGGCGCAGTTCTTTCAGGAGTGGGAAGGGGAGGCGTAGAGGTAATAACAGAACAGCTGGGGGAAATTAAGAGCGAAGTAAAGCACGATAACCCGCTTGAACAAAGTGTTGGTCAGCAGTTACTGCATCCATAAGACCCTGCTGTTGCATGACGACGAACGAAATGCAGTCCGTCAAACCCCAAGTCTTGTCGGGCCGTTCCTGATATAGCTGCAAAGCTTGGCTCAATAGCGCACTGTCCACAGCGACCACATGCATATTAGAAGCGTGGTAACACTGCTGGATGAATGTGACCGCACCAGATCGATCAATTGCGCTGAGGGCATTCCCAACTTCGATCAAGACGGCTTCGGTGATCCACACTTCAGCGACGCGGACACGTGGGAAGAAGGTCCGCGCCTGAAGATGATAGGCATCGTGCTTGTTGAGCAAGGCTTAGATAAAGACCGTATCCAGGAAGAGACGTTCGCCGCTCATGTAGAGGAATCATCCTGTCGTTTTGGGGTGCCGTACAGATAATGGTCATGCTCACTCGACCAATCGGCAGGCGCATCCACCGTTCCGGTGAGCCGTTCCAGCACGGCCCAAACGTCTTCAACAGCCGTGCCCACTGGCTCCGACTGGATGATCAACACATAACGGGTATTCGGCTCTAGATCAAGTGGAAGGTCAGGATGCAACACTTCGCCGTCGAATACAGCAGTTACCGTTCTGTCCATGTTTGGTGCTCCCAAAGATGCGGATAGCGATGCGTCAAAGTCTCAAAGCAATTATAACACGGCTGGATAGAGTTCCACACAGCGAAGCACAAAAGGCCGTCTCTTTGTATTGACAAGCGGCACAAACTGCGCTATTATAGACATAATACGATGGGATATGCAGACTAGGATGGGATAGGTATCAGGTGACCCGGAACGCAGCAGAGCCGGTCTTCAGCCAGTTCCAGCTTATCGGCGGCATCCGCCATGAGCCGGCGGATTGCTGTGTGCGGATGGAGCCGGGCGGGCAAGCCCAGGCCCGCAAAGGGGCACTCTACCTCGTCACCGAACCGGCGGGCGACCCGGCCCTCGGCAGCGATGCCTGCCGCCTGGTCCAGGCCACCATTGTCCGCGAATACTACGCCGATCCCTCGCTCAGCCTCACCACCAGCCTGACCAACGCGCTGAACAAGGCCAACCAGGCGCTGATCGCCCACAACCGCCAGGTGTTGGCGGCAGGCGACCCGCCGCCGGGCCTGCCGCGCCGCATCCGCGTGGGGTTGACCGTCGCCATCGTCCGCCCCGGCACGCTCTACCTGTGCCAGCTTTCGCCGGGGCTGGCCCTGTGGATCCACCAGGGGCAACTGGCCGCCTTCCCCCGGCCCAAGGAGTGGGGACCCGCCACGCCCCAGGTGAACGGCGACGGCGAAGTGGTGCCCAACCTCTACCCCGCCCCGGCGCTGGGCACCTACCCGGTGGTCGAAGCCGATTTCGCCTACCGCCGCATCGACCGGGGCGACCTACTGATCCTCTGCTCCAGCAACCTGAGCCGCTGGATCGAGGAGGCTGCCGCTCGTGCCGTCCTGAGCGACGGGGGCAACGCCGAAATCGGCACCACCTACCTCCACCGGCTGGCCGCGCTGCACGAACTGGCCGAAGCCCACGCGATGGCAATCGAAGTATCGGCCACGGGCGCAGGCGGGCACATGACCCTGCCCCTGAACATTTCACTCCCCCGCCCTGCCGCTCCCGCCGCCCCGCCTGCCCACGACGAGGGGGCGCTGGTGGACCTGATCGGCGGCGTAGATGCTCCGGCCAACGGCCACAGCACCGCGCCGGTGGAAGCCGTGTCCCTCCCAGCGAACGGCGGGCTGGGTGGGCGGCTGACGAGCATCACCGGGCAATTGCGCGAACGCTGGGGTCGCCCCCGCCCTGCTGCGCC
>JBBSEL010000969.1:0-2430 GCA_038239755.1 Chloroflexia bacterium
AATTGCGGTCCTCATAGCGCAAGAGCGTCGGCAGCGAGTCCTCGACCACCAGCCGCGCCAGGTGGTCATGCAGATTGCGCTGCGCCGCCACCGCCGCCCCCGTCGGCCCGTGCCCGTTCAACAGCGGATGGGCCACGTCAGGCCGCAACGCCGCCGCCTCGACTGCCTGCCGCAGCCGTGCCCGCCGCGCCGGAAGCTGCACCGCCACCGGCAACTGCTGCGCCGCCGCTCGTGCCAACAGCCGCCAGGGATTGAGGCCGGTCACCCCCTGGATCGCCCGCGTGGCCGCCCACGCCTGGGGTACCCGCCCGGCCCGCAACATCCCGCCCAGCCACAGCGCGAAAGGCCGGTAGCCCCCCAGCACCTCGTCCGCCCCCTGCCCATCGAGCAGCACGGTGATGCCATGCCGGTGGGCTAGATCCATCACGCACCACTGGGCGAAGATGCTGGTGGACTGGAACGGCTCGTCCTGGTGCCAGACCAGCTTGGCTACGTCGTCCCACAGCCGTCCCACCGTCGGCACCACCTCGTTGCCCGCCGCGCCCGTCGCCACCGTCACCTGCTCGATATAGCCCCGCTCGTCCCAGGCTCCGGCGCTCTCGTAGACCGCGCTGAACGTCTGCTGGTGCTCGCCCAACCGCTCCAGCGCCACCCCATGCTCGGTGTGCATCAACTGCCCGCCCACCGCCACGATAGACGACGAGTCCAGCCCCCCCGACAGGCAGGTGCCCACCGGCACATCGGCCTGCAAGTGCAAGCGCATCGCGTCGGTGAACAGGTCGCGGTACTCCGCTTCCGCCCGTTTGCCCGGCAGCGGGCGCACGGCCCCGGCGCGGGGCAACGACCAGTATTGCTCCAGGCTGACCGTCTCCGGAGTCAGCAAGAGCGAGTGCGCGGCGGGCAACGTCTGCACCCCCTCGAAGAAGGTGCGTCCCGCCTGGGCGCTGGGCATGATCCCTTGCGCCACATAGCGCGCCACGGCGATAGGGTCGGGGCGAAACGCCACCGCCCCCGCCGCCAGCAGCGCCTTGATCTCGGAGGCGAACACGAACAGGTTATCGGTCGCCACGTAGTACAGCGGCTTGATCCCGAACCGGTCGCGGCTCAGGAACAGCGTCCGCCCGACCGTGTCCCACAGCGCGAGCGCCCACATCCCGTTGAAGCGCCGCGCACAGTCCGGTCCCCACTCGGCATACGCCGCCAGGATAACCTCGCTGTCGCAGCCGGTATGGAACGTGTAGCCCCGCCCGCCCAACTCCTGGCGCAGGGCTTTGTAGTTGTAGATCTCGCCGTTGAAGATCAGCCAGTAGCGCCCATCGGGGCTGGTCATCGGCTGATGCCCCGCCGGAGAGAGGTCGAGGATCGCCAGCCGCCGGAAGCACAGCGCCAGGTCGCCCCCGACCGCCCCCGCCGTCGCCAGCGGCGGCAGGGCCAGCCCCGGATCGCTGTCCGGCCCCCCACACTGGACCAACTGCCCACTGCGGCTGTTCGCCAGCAAATAGCCCTCGTCGTCCGGCCCCCGGTGGCGCAGCACGGTCGTCGCCCGCGTCAGGATCGGCAGATCAATCGGGTGTCCATCGCGTTGCCACAGACCAAAAATGCCACACATGGATGCATCCTATCCAGATACAAGAGGCAACCTAACGCTTGGCAGGCGTCTGGCAGCCGGGGAAGAAGGTATTCGCGTCGATCTTGCTCGTTTGCCCCCGCGTGGCATTGTTGCCGACACGGAAGTAGGGCCGGTTATTCGGGGCCACGCACGGCTCGCTCACCCCGCCACAGGGATAGCCATTGATGATCCCCCGGCTGGCGATCCGTTCGATGTAGACATAGAACGTGCTGCCCGGCGGCGCATCTTCGAACGTCTGCCCTGTCGGCGTCTCGGTGTAGCCCGCCGACTCGCTGACGATCTTGCTCAGTTGCCCCCGCGTCACATCGGTGAAGGGCCGGAAGTAAGGCCGGTTGCCCGGCGCGACGCACGGTTCCTGCGGATTGTTCCCACACGGGTAACCGCTGACATAGCCCCGGCTAGAGAGCCGTTCGATATACGCCCAGAAAGTCGCGCCAGGGGCCACATCCTGGAACGTCTGCTGCGTGCTGGGCACCGACTCAACGAAGCCCGCACTGTTGGCGACGATCTTGGCCGTCTGCCCCCGCGTCACATTCACATAGGGCCGGAAATACGCGCCGGGACACGGCTCCCCCGGCCCGCCACACGGATAGCCGTTGACAATCCCCCGGCAGACCAGGCAGCGCACATAGGGATAGAACGTCGTGTTCACCGGCACATCGTTAAACTGGTACGGGCACAACGTCGGCGTGGCCGTCACCGCCGGGGTGTTCGTGGCGGTCACCGTCGCGGTGATGGTGGGGATTGCCGTCGATGTGGCAGTGGAGGTTGCCGTCGCGGTGTTAGTCACCGTCGCTGTC
>JBBSEL010000970.1:0-2425 GCA_038239755.1 Chloroflexia bacterium
GGGACCCGGTGGGTTGTTTGGGCGCACGGGCTGTTGTCTGGGGGGGTTGCCGTTATTTGGTGTAAACTGGCCCCGGGTGCGTGCGGGTCGCCACTATACCAAAATCGGAGCGCCGGGGCGACCCGTGCCGCTCGTTGAGACAACCTTTGAATCCGGCGCGCACCCGTTGACGCTCTCTAACCCCGGTGGTACAATAGATGCGTATGCCAGGGTACATACGCTTTTCCCTGGTTCGGCGTATAATAAAAGAAGATTATAGGCGGTTGACCACGCAACGGCGCGCGGGCAGCACAGCGAGTACAATGGAGGAGAAGTAGCGATGGCTGATAATTATGCCAAGCCGGATGCGCTGGTGGATACCGAGTGGGTCGCCCAGCACCTGAACGACTCGAAGGTGCGCGTGGTCGAAAGCGATGAGGACGTGCTCCTCTACGAAACCGGCCACATTCCCAACTCGATCCGCATTGACTGGCACACCGAACTGAACGATCAAGTGCGCCGCGACTATCTGGACAAAGAGCATTTCGAGCAGTTGATGCGCGAAAAGGGGATCGACAACGACACCACCGTTGTCTTCTACGGCGACAAGAACAACTGGTGGGCCTGTTATGCCTTCTGGGTCTTCCAACTGTTCGGCCACGACAAGGCCAAGATCATGAACGGCGGGCGCAAGAAGTGGATCGAGGAGAACCGCGACCTGACCCGCGAGACCCCCACCCTCACCCCGTCGAACTACCACGCCAAGGACCGCGACGATCACCACATCCGCGCCTTCCGCGATGAAGTGCGCGATCTGATCGACAAAGAGGGCAAGGCACTGAAGGGCGGCAAGGCGCTGGTGGATGTGCGCTCGCCCGGCGAGTACAGTGGCGAACTGCTGCACATGGCCGACTACCCGCAGGAAGGCGCGATGCGCGGCGGGCACATTCCCGGTGCCCGCAGCATCCCGTGGGCCCGCGCCGTGCGCGACGACGGCACCTTCAAGCCCGTCGAAGAACTGCGCGAACTGTACGAGACGCAGGGCATCACCAAGGACAAGGACGTGGTCGCCTACTGCCGCATCGGCGAACGCAGCAGCCACACCTGGTTCGTCCTCAAGTATCTGCTCGGCTATAATAATGTCCGCAACTACGATGGTAGCTGGACCGAATGGGGTAACCTGGTCGGCGTGCCCATCGAACGCTAGGACGTGAAACGTGATGCGTGATGCGTGAAACGTGATGCGTGATTTCGTACTGCGTATTGCGTATTGCGTAGGGCTTGATCGCTTGTAGGCAATATGCGATAGGACTGCATCATCCATACTCACGTTTCACGTTTCACGCAGCGCACTAGGAACAATGGTAATGATGGACCGCCAATCCCAAATTGATTATCTGTTAGACCTGTACCAGAACCCGACGCACAAACACGCCCTGGATGACGCGGATGTGTCGTTGCAGGGGGGCAACCCCGGCTGCGGCGATATCGTCACCTATCACATCCATGTCGGGGAGGACGGGCGGCTAGACGGCATCTCGTTCGAGGGCGAAGGCTGCACGATCAGCCAGGCCGCCGCCGAACTGGTGGCCGAGGAAAGCGCCGGGCACACCCTGGACGAAATCGAGGCGATGAGCCACGATGAGATCGTGGACCTGCTGGGCCGCGAGATCGTGATGAGCCGCCCGCGCTGTGCCACCCTGGCCCTGGGCACGCTCAAAGGCGCGATCAAGCAGTACCGCACCGGGAAACGCGCCAGCGAGTGCCCCGACTAATCGGCCTGCGGCCCTCTGGCCCGCCAGCGAAGGATCTTCTTCCTTTACCAGAAGCGCGGTAAGGCAAGAAGATCCTTCGGCACGTTCAGCGGGCCGTCCGGCCATCCACCCAAGGGGCCATGCGCCCTGTATCCCGCGAGCTACCCAGATGGACCTAGAAAATGATGTTCTCACCGATGAACTCGAAGGCGCGGTCGCCCAGTACGACGACACGTTGTTGTTCATCGGCTTTAATTTGGGCAACGGGCAGGTCCAGTTCACGGTCTACCCCAGCTACCGGTTCCCCGCCGACGACCGGGTGCATGGGCACATCGGCATTTTCGACGTGCCGCTCGGCACCCGCTGGTCCGACATCCTGGCCCGCGTCGATGCGGTGGGCGAAGAGGCCCAGCGCAACTACCGCCGCTGCGTGTCGATGCGCCAGGGCCGGGGTCGCACGGGGGCACGCACTTCCGCCAGCGTCAACGACGGCGGGGCGGACCACATCGCCGAGCAATTCCGCGAAAGCTGGGCGGCGATCCGGCTGCGCCTGGCCGACGAGGGCGAAGTCAAGCGCCGTGATGTGACCTTCACCGGCGCGCCCGACGGCCCCTTCCTGGCGATCTGGCAAGACCGCCCCTACACCGTGCGCGTCTACCCCACCGGCTCGGCCCTGGTCATCCCCGACGACC
>JBBSEL010000971.1:0-2424 GCA_038239755.1 Chloroflexia bacterium
ACCGCTCCGTCAGGAGTTGGGGCTGGGCGTGGTCAACCCGCGCACCGAAGAGGTCGAACCGCCCGCGCAGATCGTGGCCGAGGTGGAGGAGGCGTTGCAGTACATCCCGGCAGAGCGCCTCTTCCTCAACCCCGACTGTGGGTTCGGCACGTTCGCCACCCGCCCGATGAACGACACCCGCCACGCGGTAGGCAAGCTCGAAGCGATGGTGGCCGCCGCCGCCACGCTGCGCGCCCGCCACGCCGCCACGCCCATCCCGGTCTAGCGCCGGGCATCCCGTCGCCCCCCTCCCCGGCTCTGACACAGCGGGGAGGGGGTGACGACACCATCCCGCTGTTTAACAACAGTGCAAACACCACCTGCGCCGTACACGCTACGGCCCCAGCTTGAGCATCCCGCGCACTTCGTCATCCAGCACGGCGTGGGAGGCGCGCACCTCGAGCGCCGTCAACAGCACACCGACGAGCACGACCCCCGCGCCCAGCAAGAACACTCCCAGTGCGTCGGTTGCCAGATCGGTCGAAACGGTGAAGGCAGCGGCGGCGATCACGAACATGCTGGCGATGAAGATCCCCTCGGCCACGTAGAAGGCCAGCAGCGCATCATGAATCCGCCGGTGGTGGTGGAGCAGGCGGGGCAGTTGGGCATCCACGAGGCGGAGGCGTTCGGTGCGTAAGGGGGCGCGCCCGGCCTCGCCGCCCAGCAGATCCAACCGTTCCCGTGCCAGGGCACGCAGCCGGTCGCTGATCGAGGCATAGCGCCCCAGCAACCCCTGGACCAAGATGGCGCAGACGGTCATCAACACGACCGGGGCCAGGATAATTTGCACGTTCCGCACAACCATTTCGACATTCATGCCCGTCCTCATTCTGCTATAAGCTGCGCGGTGCCCGCCCCCGGTCTATCATCTCGCTGGGGGCATTACACCCTACCCGCGTCCCCGACCCTGCCCGGCCCAATTTTCGGGACAAATGCCCTGTAACGTCGCATCAGGCTGTGAGACTAAACAGCAGTGACACAGTATTAACCGAAGTTTACCCTGGAGATCAGCAAGGAGTATCCAATATGAAAGCGATTGCGGTGTATCCCGGCCAGCCGAACAGCATCCACCTGGCCGACCTGCCCAAGCCCCAACTGGCGGACGTACCCGACGGGCGCGGCGTGCTGGTGCGGCTGCTGCGCTGCGGCGTGGACGGCACCGACAAAGAGATCAACGCCGCCGAATACGGCCAGGCCCCGCCCGGCTACGATTTCCTGGTGATGGGCCATGAGAATTTTGGCCGGGTGGAAGCGGTCGGCCCGAACGTGACCGAATTCGCGCCGGGCGATTACGTGGTCGCCACGGTGCGCCGCCCCGGCAGCAGCATCTACGACCGCATCGGCACCTACGACATGACCACCGACGATGTTTATTACGAACACGGGATCAACCTGCTGCACGGCTACCTGACCGAGTATTACGTGGACGACCCTGAGTATATCATCAAAGTGCCGGGCGGGTTGACGGATATCGCCGTGCTGGCCGAGCCGTTGAGCGTGACCGAAAAGGGCGTGCTGCAAGCCTACGAGATCCAGCGGCGGCTGAAGGTCTGGCGACCGCGCAAGGCTGCCGTGGTCGGCGCAGGCACCATCGGCCTGCTGGCAACCCTGGCCCTGCGCCTGCGCGGGCTGGAAGTGACCACCATCGCCCGCACCCCTCGCCCCTACCTGAACTCCGATCTGGTGGAAGCCCTCGGCGCACGGTATGTCAGCACCGGGGATATGTCTCTCCAGGAAGCGGCGACCGCGCATGGCCCATTTGACATCATCATCGAGTCGAGCGGCTTCTCGCCCCTGGCCTTCGAGGCGATGGCGGCGCTGGGCAAGAACGGCGTACTGGTGCTTGCCAGCGTGACCGGCGGCAACCGGACGGTGGAAGTGCCTGCCGACCGGATCAACCTGGATTTTGTGCTGGGCAACAAGGTCATGGTCGGCACGGTCAACGGCAACCGCGAATACTTCGAGGCGGCCATCCGCGACCTGGCCCTGGCCCAGGCGCAATTCCCCGGCTGGGCAGCGCGGCTGCTGACCCACCCGGTTTCCGGCTTGGACAACTACGCGCAGATGATCGACACCCTGACCACGGCCAAAGGGGCGATCAAGGTTTTTATGGAAATTGCCCCGCTTGACGCAGCGGCGTAGGATAAATACGAGCACAAGCCCGACCACACAGACAGGGAGACGAGCGATGACACCGGAACATGAGCGATTGCAGACGGCGGGCCGGGCCTGGCGGCGATGGGGACCGTATCTGAGCGAGCGGGCCTGGGGCACCGTGCGGGAGGATTACAGCGCGGGCGGCAGCGCCTGGGACTACTTCCCCCACGACCAGGCCCGCTCCCGCGCCTACCGTTGGAACGAGGACGGCCTGGGCGGCATCTGCGA
>JBBSEL010000972.1:0-2418 GCA_038239755.1 Chloroflexia bacterium
ACTTGTCGGGTTCGCGGTAGAGGCGGCCATACATCCCCTGGCTGAAGACCACATAATCGACCCCGTTCGCCGCGTACCAGTCGGGGGTATGGCTGATGATCGAGCCGACGGGATACAGCTTGTAGCGTTGCGGGTCGATGTAGGGTGAGGCGATCTCGAAGGCCACGCCCGCACCGGGAGGGAGGTTGCGCTCGATCCAGACCCGCGCCGTCTCACGGCTGTCCACCTGGGTCAGGCTGGTGGCGTGGGCCACCGTCGTCAACACCGGAGCCGCCAGCAAACCGACCGCCACCAGCCCGGCGATCCCCGCCTGCGCCGTGGGGGCCAGGGACCGGGTCCGCAGCCAGGCGAACCCCCGGACGACGAATATCCACCCCAGCACGAACAAGAGCGGCACCAGCGGCAGGATCGTGCGGTCGTTCCGCACCTCAAAGCGGCTGATGAAAAGGAAATAGATCACCGGGAACGTCGCCAGCACGAGCGTTGGCCTGGAGCGCCGATAGAGACCGTAGAGGATCTCCAGCACGGCCAGCACAATCAGTGGCCCCTCCCCTTGCCAGAGATAGCTCGTATACCAGTTCACCACGTCGCCTTCCATCCCCAGGTGCCCGGTCGCATAATGCGCCGCCTCGCCCAGCGCTTCGGTGATAAAGTGCGGGTAGTCGAGCAGCGCATAGGGGGTGGTGAGCAGAGAGACGACCGGCACCAGCGCCAGGGCCACATAGAGGCGACGGTCGCGGAACCCTGGCAGGCCGGTGCGGAGGAAGTGCGCCACCAGCGGCACCAGCACGATCAGCACCCCGTTGTACTTCGTGGACATGGTCAGGCCACTCGCCACCCCGGCGATCAGGTAGGGCCAGCGTTTATCCTCTTGCAAAATGTGCAGCGCGGCCCAGACGGTCAGCAAGATGAAAAAGACCAGGAAGGCGTTGGGCGAAATGACCTGGCTGTTGCTGATGCTGTTGGTCGAGAGCGCCAACGACAGCGCGGCCAGCAAACCGACCGCCGGATTCCCCGTCGCCCGCCGCCCAATCAGGAACAGGACCGGGACGCTGGCGACGCTGAACAGGGCGCTCAGCCCCCGCCCCAGCAGAATGGTGCTGGGCATGGTCGTCTGGCCGACCGCCATCGCCAGCATCGTCGGCAGGGGAATATCCGCCGGGGTCTGGAAAACCCCCAGCAGCTTGCCGATCAGGAAATAGGGCACATAGGCCAGCGCGTTGAGGTAGAAGAAAACCGAGGGATAGCCGAAGTAGTGCGGGTTCAGGTCGCCCGTCTTGATCATCGACTGAAAGTGAGGGATGAACAACGACTCGTCATGGTCGTACATGTAGGGCAGGCCGAAATTGATCCCCCACAGCCGCACCACCGCCGCCAGCACCACCACCGCCAGCAAAATCCAGCGTGCGCTGGTAGCGAGCGTAAGCGTGCGTGTGGTAGGTTGCGTCCCGACAGCCTGCATGGCTCTGTTATACCAAAATACCCGCCCCGGTCACAAGGGCGGAGTGCGGCGGGGGGAGTGGGGAATAAGTAGGGCTAATCCACACTCCGCACTCAGAGCAGGTCTTTCAGCTTTTGCGCGGCGGCGCGGTTCATACCGGGGGCGGCGGCCAGTTCGTCTATCGTGGCGGCGCGGATGCGGGTGATCGAGCCGAAGTGGCGCAGGAGGGCCGTCTTGCGCTTGGGGCCGATGCCGGGGATGTCATCCAGCTTGCTCTTGAACGCCTTCTTGCTCCGCAGCTTACGGTGATAGCCGATGGCGAAGCGGTGCGCCTCGTCGCGGATGCGCTGGACCAGGTGCAGCGCCTCCCCTTCGCGGGGCAAGAGGATGCCCACCGACGCGCCGGGGGTGAAGATCTCCTCGCGTTCCTTCGCCAGCCCCACCGTCGGGATGTCCGTCAGGCCCAACTCGCGCATCACTTCCATCCCCGCGCTCAACTGCCCCTTGCCGCCGTCGATGATCACCAGGTCGGGCAGCACCGCCCAGCCGGTCCAGTTGGCGGCGCGGTTCTGCGTGGCGGCCAGCACCGCCGCGTCGCTGGCCGAGGTCGTCTGGTCGTCGGCGGTCAGCACTTCGGGGGCGGCGCGGTTGTCGCTCAACTCGTCGTCCAGCACCGCTTCTGCCGGGGTCTGGTCGGGGGATAATTCTTCATCAGGCGACGGGTGGACGCTCTGTTCGGCGCGCTCTTTGCTGGCCCGGCGGAAGCGGCGGCGCAACACCTCTTGCATGGCGGCGAAGTCATTATTCGTCACCGACTTGATCTCGAAGCGGCGGTACTCCTTCTTCGTCGCCGAGCCGTGGACAAAGACGACCATGCTGGCGACGGTCGAGGTGCCCTGCAAGTGCGAAATGTCGTAGCACTCGATCCGCTCCGGCCAGGAGGCCAGGTGCAGCGCGCCTTGCAACTCGCTCAGGGC
>JBBSEL010000973.1:0-2407 GCA_038239755.1 Chloroflexia bacterium
AGGGGCAGACGATCTCGCAGCCCTACATGGTCGCGGCGATGTGCGAGGCGTTGCGGTTGCGCGGCCCCGAAACCGTGCTGGAGATCGGCACGGGGTCGGGCTATGCCGCCGCCGTCTTGAGTCGCCTGGTCCACCGGGTGGTCAGCATCGAGCGCCACCCCGCGCTGGCCGAGCGTGCCGCCGCCTTGCTGCGCGAGTTGGGCTACACCAACGTCGAGGTCTACCTGGGCGACGGGTCGCGGGGTTGGGCTGCCGGGGCACCCTACGATGCGGTCACCGTCGCTGCCGGGGCACCAACCGTCCCGGCGGCGCTGACCGCCCAGCTCCGCGAGGGCGGGCGGCTGCTCATCCCAGTCGGGGAGCCACGCCAGCAAACGCTGTTGCGGATCATCCGTCATGGTGACGGCTGGACCAAAGAAGAATTGATGCCCTGTGTGTTTGTGCCGTTGATCGGCGCGCATGGGTGGAGCGGCCCCGAATAGGGGCGGCTCCGATTGCTCTATTGTCGTTATGAGTGTATGAGGTCTAAGTGCTATGTCATACGGAGTGAGGAAGTACGCGATGCATCCGCCCCAGGAGGGCACCAGCGGGTCGGACCCCTGGACGCCGGAGGTGGGCGGTCAGTTTGTGATCGTTTCGCGCAAAGCCTGGCAACCGTCGACCGATATCTATGAAACCTCCAACGCGGTGGTGATCAAGATGGAGTTGGCGGGCATCCGCGAGGGCGACCTGGACATCGCCATCACCGGAGAGACGTTGACGATCCGGGGGCTGCGCCGCGACGAGTCGGAGGCGCGCAAAACGGGCTATCATCACCTGGGCATCGCCTATGGCGAGTTTGCCTGCGATATCAGCCTGCCTGGCCCGGTGGATCGGGACCAGATCGGGGCCGAGTATGAAGCGGGCTTTCTGACGATTCGCCTGCCCAAAGCGGCCCCCCGCCCTGCTGGCCTGGTGCGCGTACAGGTTCACTCCCAGGCCCACTGATCGGTTTTTCTTGATTTTACCGGGCGCTGTTGGGCGCCACTTGAGATGAGTAACCCCTTATGGATGATTTTGAGAACCTCGAACAACCTTTGCTGTTTGAAGACGAAACCGAGCCGTCAGACGAGGACACCGCGATCCAGCCCGATGCCGAGCGCCGAGGGGTGGAAGTCGCGCTGAGCGACCGCCCCGAAGAAGAGAGCGCGGGTCGGGTGGATGACGTGGTCATCCCGGCGGAACTGCCGATCCTGCCGCTGAAAGACGTGGTCATCTACCCGTTCAGCGGCACCCCGCTTGCCGTGGGCCAGGAACGCTCGATCAAGCTGATCAACGATGCGATTGTCGGCAACCGACTGATCGGCTTTGTGGCCCAGAAGGATGCCTCCATCGAAGGGGCCGGTCCCGACGATGCCTTCCGCATCGGCACCGTGGGCATGATCTTGGGGATGCGCCGCATGGCGAACGGCACCATGCAACTGGCCGTGCAGGGCATGGAACGGATGGAAATCGAAGAGTACACGCAGATCCAGCCCTACCTCAAGGCCCGCATCCGCCTGGCCCCCGACGAGTATATCCCGTCGGTGGAAGTGGACGCACTGGCCCGCAACCTGATGGGCCTCTTCCAGCGCCTGATCGACCTCTTGCCGCACCTGCCCGACGAACTGGGCAACGCCGCGCAGAACGTGGACAACCCGCGCCAACTGGTCTACCTGATCGCTACCACCCTGCGGATGCCGCTGGAGTTGCGCCAGGACATTCTCGAAAGCGAGGATGTGCGCAGCAAGCTGGAGAAGCTGACCGGCTTCCTGAGCAACGAACTGGAAGTGCTGGAACTGGGCAAGAAGCTCCAGAATCAGGTGCAGAACGAAGTGGAGCGGACGCAGAAGGAGTACCTGCTGCGTGAGCAATTGAAGGCGATCCAGAAAGAACTGGGCGAGGGCAGCGCCGAGGAAACCGAAGTCAACGAATTGCGCGGCAAGATCGACGCTTCGCACATGCCGGAGGAAGCCCGCCGCGAGGCGCTGCGCGAACTGTCCCGGCTGGAACGGCTGCCCGCCGCCGCCGCCGAGTATGGGGTGATCAAGAGCTATCTAGACTGGATGGTGTCCATGCCCTGGGGGGTTTACACCGAAGGGGAACTGGACATCGAAAAGACCCGCACCATCCTCGATGAAGACCACTACGACCTGGAGAAGATCAAGGAGCGCATCCTCGAATACCTGGCCGTGCGCCAACTGAAGGCCGAGCGCCAGGGGCAAGAAGCCGGGGCACCGGGCCGCGAGCCGATCCTGTGCTTTGTTGGCCCGCCGGGGGTGGGCAAAACCAGCCTGGCGCAGAGCATCGCCCGTGGGCTGGGCCGCCCCTTCACTCGTATGTCGCTGGGGGGGGTGCATGACGAGGCCGAGATCCGCGGCCACCGCCG
>JBBSEL010000974.1:0-2403 GCA_038239755.1 Chloroflexia bacterium
CATCGCCAGCGCGCCGATGGTGCTGCCGCCCAGTGTGCCGTTGAAGACCGCCAGCAAGGCGGCGAGGCTGCCCAGCAGGGCGATCACCCGCACCGTCGCCCCCGCGCCCACGGCCCGGCTGTGCCCGTGGCGGATCAGCGCGCCCTGGTGCAGCCGCCGCCAGCCGATGGGGATCGGCCAGAGGACGAGCGCGGCCAGGGTGGCCCGCGCCGCCCCGGCCACCCCGGGGGGGATGCCCATCAGCCCCAGCACCAGCGCATCATAGAGCGGCGACGCGAGCAAGGCCGCAGCCAGCACGGCCAACCCGGCAGCGAAGACCAGGTAGAAGCGGCGCAGCAGCCCCAACGCCTGGCGGGTGGTCGCCAGCGCCGTCGCCACCTCGATCATGGTGACATGGGGCGATTCGTAGACCAGCGCCAGGCCGAAGGCAACCACCAGCGCGGCCAGCGCCTCTTGTGCCCCCGGCAGCCGCGTCAGCGCGGCGTTGACCAGGGGCTGGTCGGCGGTCATCATCAGTCCCGTAAACAGCAAAGGGGCCAGGAAGATGAACAGATCACGGTATGACGGCGGCGTTACCGTCCGGGCGGAGGCCAACTCCACCCCCCCAGGCAGGGGGGCGGACTCCGCTTTCACGGATGAGCGTTGCACAGATCTCCTACTTAAGATGGATTAGGGGATGGACGTTGCACCTATTATACCCTATTGTGCATAACTCGGTGGGGCGTGTCGTCCATATTATTGACGGCAGATCATCACCCATGCTACACTCAATGGCGCTACACCGAGTCGTAGGCTTAGCAACCGGGTACCAAAGATCTGCCGGGTCCACACCATTTTAACCATTCCGATAGGGGAGCAAGGAGGGCGATGATGGAACGCGCATGGCAACGAGGACTGCGGGCCGGGGGGGTGCTGGCCCTGGCGCTGGTGTTGGGAGTGCTGGGCCGGGGGCCGGGTGGAACGGTGGCCGCCGCGCCCCCGGCGCAGGCCCCTGGCTGGAATGCGGTTACTGACATCACGCTGGATAATGTGGGCGGCGGTTGGGCCTGGGGCGGTCAGCCCCGCCCCGCTGCCGATGGTGATCTGTTGCGCCTGCAAAACGGCGTCTGGACGGCGGTTGATCGCAACGACCCGGCGGGCGGGGCCATCGTGCGGCTCAGCCCGTCGATCTACGAGTTCGCGCTGACCAATACGCCGGGCGAGGGCTGGGCCATCGGCACCGGCGGCGGGCCGCGCATCTGGCATCTCACCGGGGGCATATGGAAAGCCTACGCGCATAACCTGGCGCGGGGGGTCAGCCTGGGGGACCTGACGGTGAGCACCGACGGCAAGGCGGGCTGGCTGACCGGCAACAACCTGGACGCCGGGGTGCCCACCCTATTGCGGCTGCAAAATAACACCTGGACGGCGTCGCCAGAGCCAGCCAACACGCGGCTGGAGAATGTGGTGATCAGCCCCAACGGGCAATACACCTGGGCCTGGGGCGTTCACACCAATGACAACTCGAAGGGGGTCTGGCGCTGGGCCGACGGGCGCTGGCAGGAAGTGGGCGGGGCGATCCCGTCCGAGCCGATCATTCATCGGATCGTCGCTGACAACGCGGGCAATGGCTGGATCGTCAACCCGCCGAACTACCTCACCCACGAAGACAGCGTACTTTTCCGCCTCAGCGCGAACGGCCCGGTCAAGAGCGTGATGCTGGCCCTGCCTTCGGTGCGGAACGGGACTCTTTATCTCGATGACGCGGCGGTGGATGGCCTGGGGCGCGGTTGGGCCAGCGGCAGCGTGGGCCAGGTCCGCTCGATCAACGGGGTGAACACGGAGGTCTACCAGGCGGTGCTGTTCCGGCTGCAAGGGGAATCCATCACCGAAGTGTCGCTAGATGATATTGCCACGACGCAGGGTAGCACACCGCCTTTCATCGGGCCGCTGGCGATCAGCCCCGACGGCGCGCATAGCTGGATGGGGGCGAGTGGCGCAGACTTCGGCAAGCTTCTTCTGGCCTTGCTCCAATTGCGGGAGCCGTGGGCGCATCCCACCCCCGCCCAGGCCGCGCCGCTGCCGGGGGCCGGGCGCTGCTTCGCCGCCGTGCCCTATTGCCTGCGCGGGGTGTTCGCCAGCTATTGGACCGCGCAAGGGGGCCTCGACCAGTTCGGCTACCCGGTGACCCCCGAAGTGCAGGAGACGCAGGGTGGCAAGACCTACACGGTGCAATACACCGAGCGGGCGCGGTTCGAGTATCACCCGGAGAACGCGCCGCCGTATGACGTGCTGCTCGGTTTGCTGGGCAACACCCTGGTCGAACCCCGCCTGAGCGAAGTACCCTTCCAGGTCAAGCCCGCCAGCGCCACCCCCGCCGCGCAGTGGTTCAAAGAAACGCAGCACAATGTCGGCCCGCCGTTC
>JBBSEL010000975.1:0-2398 GCA_038239755.1 Chloroflexia bacterium
CAGAGCGACCTGTACCGGCCCTACCTGAAGGGCAGCGAGCTGGAAGCGGATCAGAACGGCGTGGCCGCGATCCACTGGCCGGGCTACTTCAACAACTACAGCGTGGTGATCGGCTCGATGTACATCTCCAAAGATGTGACGACCTACAACCGCAAGATCGTCGCGCCGTAGTCCCGGCTGCTGCATGATGAGCGCTGGGCCAGGCGGGTCGGTGGGAGCGGCTACTCCCCCGGCCTGCCTGGCCCGCCACTCCAGAGGGTGGGCGTGTGGTAAGCTATCTGATCCGCCGCATCATCGGCCTGATCATCGTCTTTATCCTCGTCTCGCTCCTGGCCTTTCTGCTGATGCACTCGGTGCCGGGCGGGCCGTTCGACGAGGAAAAATCCCCCCTGCCGCCCGCCGCCAAAGCCAACATTCTGCGAAAGTATGGCCTGGATAAGCCGCTCTATGAGCAATACTTCCGCTATATGGGCAGCGCGTTGCAGGGGGATTTCGGCATCTCGTTCCAAAGCCCGACCGAAACGGTTATCGACCTGATCGGGCGCACCTGGCCGATCAGTATGCAACTCGGCGGGTTGGCGATCCTGCTGGCCTTCAGCAGCGGGCTGACCTTCGGCATCATCGCGGCGGTCAAACAAAACACCTGGATCGACTATCTAGTCACGTTCATCGCCACGTTGGGGATCACGGTGCCCAGTTTCGTGATCGCCATCTGGCTGTTGCTCCTGTTCTCCGTCCAACTGCACTGGCTCCCAACCGGGGGCTGGCCCAGCAGCAGCGGCGAATGGAACAGCCTGATCCTGCCGGTAATTACGCTGGCGCTCGGTCCCTCGGCGCTGGTGGCCCGCTACACCCGCGCCAGCCTGGTCGAAGTGCTCCGCGCCGACTATGTCCGCACCGCCCGCGCCAAGGGGCTGCCCGCCCACCGCGTGGTGCTGGGGCACGCGCTCAAGAACGCGCTGATCCCGCTGATCACGATCCTCGCCCCGCAGATCCCCAACCTGATCACCGGGACGATCTTTGTCGAGGTGATCTTTCGTGTGCCGGGGCTGGGCAAGTTCTTCGTCTCCAGCATCTACCTGCGGGACTATCCGATGATCATGGCGACGATGCTGCTGGTCGCCGTCCTCTGGAGTATCACCTACCTGTTGAGCGATATCCTTTACACCGTTGTGGACCCACGGATTCGTCTAAGCTGAGATGCTGCCATGAGACTTGAGGCGAACTCGACCGCCACGCCCGTGCCCGATCAATTCGCCCGCCCGGCGACCACACTGTGGCGCGATGCGGCGCGGCGCTTTTTCCGCAACAAGCTTGCCGTGGCCGCCCTGGCGGTCATGGTGGTGCTGGTCCTGGTGGCGATCTTCGCCGACTTCATCGCGCCCGCCCATTACGACTATTCGGTGTTGTCTGAAGCGAACCAATTCCCGAACGCCAAACACCTGCTCGGCACCGACACCGTCGGGCGCGACTTTCTCAGCCGCTTGATCTACGGAGCGCGGGTTTCGCTGATCGTCGGCTTCTCGGTCCAGGCTATCGCGGTGTTGATCGGCGTGCCGCTCGGCACCCTCGCCGGGATGTTCGGCGGCTGGGTAGATTATGTGATCATGCGCTGGGTCGAGGTGCTGACGGCCATCCCGATCTGGTTGTTTGCCCTGTTCCTGATCTCGGTCTGGCGAAGTTCCGACTCGGCCCCCGGTGGCGGCTTGCTCAACGTGGTCGTCGCCATCGGGCTGATCGGCTGGGTGGATGTCTGCCGCCTGACCCGCGCCCAACTGCTGTCGCTGCGCGAGAAAGAGTTTGTGACCAGCGCCTACAGCATCGGCGCGACCCGGCTGCATGTGGCGCTGCATCACCTGCTGCCTAATGCGCTGACCCCGCAGATCATCTCTGTCACCCTGGGGGTGCCGACCGCGATCTTCACCGAGGCCGGGCTGAGCTTCCTCGGCTTCGGCATCAACGACCCGCTGCCGAGTTGGGGCAAAATGGTGGCCGACTCCAGCTCCTATATCCGGGTCTACTGGCACCTGGGGCTGTTCCCGACCCTCTTGATTGCGATCACGATGCTGACCTTCTCCTTCGTTGGCGACGGGCTGCGCGATGCCCTCGACCCACGGCTGAACCAGTGACCGGGCGCAAGGGAAACACCCTGCCCACTGCTCCAACCCTCACCCTTGACTCAACGAGGCCTATGATCATGGATGGCACGATCGTCTTTGACGCGATCCCGCAACGCTACCCCGAATTGCGCGGCCAGGTGGCGCTCGTCACCGGCTCGGCGCGGGGGATCGGCAAAGGGATCGCCTTCCGGCTGGCCCGCGAGGGGATGCGGGTCGTCATCACCAGCACGACGGCCTCGGAGGTCGCGGCGACGGCAGCGGAGTTGCGCGCGGCAGGG
>JBBSEL010000976.1:0-2396 GCA_038239755.1 Chloroflexia bacterium
AGCCCGAAGATCAGGAACGCATTCCAATAGTGGAGGTTGAGGATCACCGACCAGGTGGACGACTGGAGCAGATCGGTGGTAATGCCATAGGCTTTGGAGGCATCGGGCGTGTAGAGAAGCGATAACATGAGGCCGGTCAGCAGTTCCAGCACCAGCGCCAGGGCGAGCACCCCGCCCAGTGCATACCAGATGTTGTTCGTTTCCACCGGAATAATGTAATCGCGGATCAACTGGCGGATGGCGAAGGGGCCTTCCGCCGTTTTCTCTGGGGCCAGGACGGGTGTGGCGATGCCCAGCGGCTCCACGTCGGGCACCACTGGCTGGGCGGGTATCGTTGCCATTGTAATAACCTCTCCTGAGTAACTCGGTACACGAACCGGACGAACGCACGGGAACGGGAACCACAGGCCGCAAGTGGTACTACTCACTCAGTTTAAGCGTAGCGGCACGCGGTAATAATTCGGGTGTACACAGGTTACAAAATGGTGAACAACGAGTGCCCGGCGCGGCGCCAGGGCAACGCATCTGCCGCAATGGGTAGTCCGTCCCAACGACCCGCACCTAGCGGTCACGCATACGGGGGTAGTGACCCGGCGATTGCCCCACGCCTGCGAATATGGTACAATTCAACGTTGGGCTGAAAGCAAAGTAGCCCATAGTAGATCATTTTTCACGAGAAGACGAGGCCGTCGTATGGCGTATACGCCCCAGAATCCCCTGATTGTGCAGAGCGACCGTTCGCTGCTGCTCGAAGTCGATAATCCCCGCTATGAGGCCGCCCGTGATGAACTGGTGCGCTTTGCCGAACTGGAGAAAAGCCCGGAGCATATTCACACCTACCGGGTGACCCCCCTCTCGTTGTGGAACGCTGCCGCTGCCGGAACCGGTGCAGACGAGATCGTCGCGGCGTTGGACCGCTACAGCAAGTTCGATCTCCCGGCCAACGTCATCGCCGATGTGCGCGACTATATCGGGCGCTTCGGGCGGGTCAAGCTGCTGCGCGAAAACGGGGCACTGCTGCTGCGCTCCGACGACCGGCTGTTGATCACCGAGATCGAGCGCAACGGGCACACCGCGATCTATTTGCAGGGCCGGGTGGACGACCACACGCTGCTGGTAGACCCGGCGGCACGCGGGCATATCAAGCAGGCGCTGGTCGAGTTCGGCTACCCGGCGGAAGACCTGGCGGGCTATGTGACCGGCCAGGCGCTGGCCCTGAGTATGCGCGAGATCAGCATCAGCGGGCACGAATTCGGGCTGCGGGCCTACCAGCAGGGGTCGGTGGATGCGTTCTGGGCTGGGGGCGAAAGCCGGGGCGGCAGCGGCGTGGTGGTGTTGCCCTGCGGCGCGGGCAAAACCGTGGTCGGCATCGGCGCGCTGGACAAGGTGCAGGCGCACACGCTCATTCTGTGCCCCAACACTATCGCCGTGCGCCAGTGGATCAGCGAGATCCTCGACAAGACGACCCTGACCGCCGACCAGGTGGGCGAGTACACCGGTGAGAAGAAAGAGATCCGCCCGGTGACGGTCACGACCTACCAGATCATGACCTACCGCCCCTTCACCGTCAACGACCACACCGGCGAGATCGGGGAGTTCCCCCACTTCCAACTGTTCACCAACCACGACTGGGGCATGATCATCTACGACGAGGTCCACCTCTTGCCCGCGCCGGTCTTCCGCGTGACCGCCGAGATCCAGGCCCGGCGACGATTGGGCCTGACCGCCACGCTGGTGCGCGAAGATGGGCGGGAAGAAGATGTCTTTTCGCTGATCGGGCCGAAGAAGTACGATGTGCCGTGGAAGGATTTGGAGCAGCAGGGCTGGATCGCCACCGCCACCTGCACCGAGGTGCGGGTGAAGCTGCCGCCTAGCGTGCGGCTCGAATATGTGATGACCGAGGACAGCCGGATCAAGTATCGCATCGCCGCCGAAAACCCGCTCAAGCTGCCGATCCTCCAGACCTTGCTAGAGCGGCACGCCGAGGACAATGTGCTGATCATCGGGCAATACCTGGACCAGTTGCAGCAGATTGCCGACTTCGTGGACGCGCCGCTGATCACCGGCAAAACGCCCAACCAGGAGCGCGCCGAACTTTACGACGCCTTCCGCACCGGGCGGATCAAGCGGCTGGTGGTATCGAAGGTAGCGAACTTCGCTATTGACCTGCCCGATGCCAACGTCGCCATCCAGCTATCGGGCACGTTTGGGTCGCGGCAAGAGGAGGCGCAACGGCTGGGCCGCATCCTGCGTCCCAAGAGCGACGGTGCCCCCGCCCATTTCTATACCCTCGTCACCCGCGACAGCAAAGATCAGGATTTCTCGGCCAACCGGCAACTGTTCCTCACCGAACAGGGCTACCGCTACGATATTATCGACGCGGAAGAACTGGTGCC
>JBBSEL010000977.1:0-2394 GCA_038239755.1 Chloroflexia bacterium
AGCTTTGGTCATCACCACGATCCCCTCGCCAAAGGTGGTATGCCGCACCTTGTCGCCCGCCCGGAAGCCGGTGGGTTGCGGCGTGGGCGGTGGCGGGGGGTTAGCCGACCGGTTCGGCGTGCGAGCGGGCGGTTGCGGGGTCCGGCTGGGGGGTTCGCGGTAGTTGCTCCCGCCGCTACTGCCCCCGCTGCTGGGAGTGCTGCGCCCGCTGCCGCCGAAGACGCGCCCGGTCGGCTCGCTGTCGCCGCTGTAGCGCGCCCCGCCCCCGCTGCTCCGTTGCCCCCCGAACCCGGTTCCCGTTCCCTGGCCCCCGACCCCCGACCCCTGACCTCCCGTCATGCGGCTGGTCGCCTTGGCCCGTTCCAGGCCCTTCGCCAGGTGGGGGGGAATGTCGTGGATGAAGCGCGAGGGGGTGCTGACCCGCGTTTCGCCGTAGAAGGTGCGCTTGAAGGCGTAGAGCATATAGAGATGCTGCTTGGCGCGGGTGATGCCGACATAGGCCAGGCGGCGCTCTTCCTCCAATTCATGGAGCGAGTCGAGTGCCCGGCTGTGCGGCAGCAGGCCCTCTTCCAGCCCGATCATGAAGACGACCGGGAACTCCAGCCCCTTCGCCGCGTGGAGGGTGATCAGCGTCACCGCGTCCTTCTCCTCCTGGATCGTGTCGATATCGCTGATCAAGGCCACGTCTTCGAGGAAGCGGCTCAAGCCTTCGGGGGGGTTCAGTTCGTCGTAATTCCCCGCCACCGAGCGCACTTCCAGCACGTTGTTCCAGCGTTCCTCGCCCTCGTCGGTGCCGTCTTTCAGGAACTCGCCGTAGCGTGTGCGCTCCAGAATCCGGTCCAGCAATTCCAGCAGGTTGGCCTGATCGCGCATGGCGATGAAGCTGTCGAGCATCTCCAGCAGGGGGTGGAGCTTGTTCGCCGCCACCCGGCTCAGGCCCGCCGCCTCGTCCTCGCCGTTGATCAGCAGTTGCAGTTCGGTGTAGAGCGGCACGCCGCGCAGCCCCGCCGCCCGTTCCAGGTCGGCCAGCGTCTTCGCTCCGATGCCGCGCCCCACCGGGGTGTTGTTCACCGCGCGGATCAGCGAGACACTGTCGAATGGGTTGAGGGTCAGGCGCAGGAGGGCCAGCACGTCCTTGATCTCTTTGCGGCTGTAGAAGCGCACGCCGCCGACGACCTGATAGGGCACGTTGTAGCCGAGGAACGACTGCTCAATCGCCCGCGATTGCGCGTTCATCCGGTACATCACCGCGCAATCGCGCCAGTGGACCTTCCCGCTCTTGACCATGCGGCTGATTTCGCGGGCGGTGTAGCTCGCCTCGTCGTCCTCGTTGTACGCCTCATAGATCGTCACCGGCAGCCCGCCGTCGTTTTCGGTCCATAGCCGCGTCTCTTTTCGCTCGGTGTTGGGGGCGATGACATGCTGCGCCGTGTCCAGAATGGTCTGGGTGGAGCGGTAGTTTTGCTCTAGCAAGACCACTTTCGCTTCGGGATAGTCGCGCTCAAAATTGAGGATATTTTGAATATCGGCCTGCCTCCAACCATAGATCGACTGGTCTGGATCGCCCACCACGCACAGATTCCGGGATTTATCAGCCAGCATCTTGACCATGATATACTGCGCGTGGTTGGTATCCTGATATTCGTCCACCATGAGATACTCGAAGCGGTGCTGCCAGCGTTCGCGGGCGGTGGGCTGTTCGGTCCACAGCTTGATCGGCAGGCGGATCAGGTCGTCAAAATCCATCGCCCGGTTGCGGAGCAAGGTTTCCTGGTAGCGGGCATAGACCCGGCTGGCGATCTCTTCGCGGTAGTTCTCGGCCTGGGCGCGGAACTCGGCGGGGTCCAGTAATGCGCTCTTGGCCTTGCTGATCAGGCTGAGCATGGCGCGGGGGGCATTCTGCTTGTCGTCAATATTCAGGTCTTTTAGCACCGCCTTGACCACGCCCAACTGATCCTCGTCGTCGTAGATGGCGAAGTCGCGTTCGTAGCCTAGTTTGTCGGCATCCTGGCGCAGGATGCGCACGCCCAGCGCGTGGAAGGTGCCAACCGTCAGTTGCGACACGGCGGCGGGGGGCACCAGCCCCTCCAGGCGGTGGCGCATCTCTTTGGCCGCCTTGTTGGTGAACGTCACCGCGCAGATGCGGTAGGGGTCCACCCCGGCCACGTCGCTCAGGTAGGCGATGCGATGGGTCAGCACGCGGGTCTTGCCGCTGCCCGGCCCGGCGATGATCAGCACCGGGCCAGCGACCAGTTGCACCGCCTGTTGCTGGGCCGGGTTCAGGCCGGTGAGCAGCCGGGTGGCCGGATTGGGTGCGTCGGCAGAGGGGAACAGGTTGGATTGGACCACGTCGGTCACGGGGCGCAGGCTCCTTCGCTAGGGGGTGGGGCGGCG
>JBBSEL010000978.1:0-2391 GCA_038239755.1 Chloroflexia bacterium
GGACGACGCTCTAAGGCGGGCAATAGCGTAAGGTCGAGGACCATCCGGCGGCCCACCGCCCCTCTTTTCAGGAGCATAGCCAAGCCATGTCCACGATCGTAAACGGGGGTGGGAACGCAGAATGAAACGTCATCTTTCGCCATGGTTGCTGGCGTTCTGTAGCCTGGTGCTGGTCGGCATCGGCTTGTACTTTGCCCTCTGGCGCCCGGACCTGCTGCCGGAAGATGCGCGCTATATGCACGCGTCGGTCTCCGAAATCCAGCGCACCCTACCTGGCCTGTCTAACTGGCTGGATAAGGTGTTCTGGGTGCTGGGGGGCACCCTGATGACCGCCGGGCTGTTGTCGTTCTACGTGGCGGCCACCGCGTTCCGGCAGCGGTCCAGAGGCGCCTGGGGCATCGCCGCTATCGCCGGGCTGACCTCCATCGGGCTTATGTCCACCATCAACTTCGTCATTGACTCGGATTTCAAGTGGGTATTATTCCTCGTGGCGGGCTTGTGGGTGCTGGCCTTGGCGCTCTATGGGGTGGAGAAGCCCGCAGTCGTTGAGGTGCCGAAGCCACGTACCGCTCCCTAAAGAGAATCGATGCGTGTGGCACTGCTAGCACGGACCCACCCGGTGATCGGGCCTGGCCGCCCGTCCGCACCTCATCCTATAATAAGAGTAGGAAGGGCTCTATTGATGACACCAAGCCAACCACGGAACGCCGCACAACCCGCCCCCCGGCTCCGGGTGCTGGTCGTCGATGATGAACCCGCCCAGGTGGCAATCGTGCGGAGCTATCTGGAGGCGGAACAGTACGAGGTGTTGACCGCGGCCGACGGCCTCGCCGCCCTGGATAGCGTCCGTCGCCAGCATCCGGATCTGGTCGTGCTGGATGTGATGCTCCCTGGCCTCGATGGGGTCGAGGTCTGCCGCCAACTCCGCCAGTTCTCCGACGCCTACGTGATCCTGCTCACCGCCCGCGCCGAGGAGATCGACAAGATCATCGGCCTCTCCGTGGGCGCAGACGATTACCTGACCAAGCCCTTCAGCCCGCGCGAGCTGGTGGCGCGGGTCAAAGCGATGCTGCGCCGCCCACGGACCACGGGGCGCGCGGCGGGGTCGGCGAGCGGCGAACCGGAGCCGCCCCCGCCGATCGTCGCGGGCGAACTGCAGATCGACCTCGCCGGCCACGCCGTGCGGCTGCGGGGCGCGCTGCTCAGCCTGACGCCGCGCGAATACGACCTGCTCGTCGTGCTGGCCTCCCGCCCCGGCCGGCTGATTACGCGGGACCAGTTGCTCCAGCAAGTGTGGGGAGGGGACTACTATGATGACCATGTGGTGGACTCGCAAGTCGTGAACCTGCGGAAGAAGCTGGGCGAGGACCCCGCGAACCCCGAGTACATCGAAACGGTGCGGGGCGCAGGCTATCGCTTCAAAGCGGCCCCGCGTGCGGCTACTGACGGGCAGCGGGCCTAACGCTATGCCCGGACTCTCGCTGTGGCGGCGCCTGCGGATTCGGCTCCTACTGACCTACCTGCTGGTGATCGGGGCCGGTGCCCTGACGGTCGTCCTCACCACGAACCTGGTCGCGCCCGGCTTCTACGATATCCACCTCGCCGGGATGATGGGACCCGGGGGCATGATGGGCGGACCGGGCGGGATCGCCGGTCCCGGGGCTATGCGCCAGAGCCTCGATGCGCCGCTACGCGCGGCGTACCAACAAGCGGTGTTCCAGTCCGTGCTGGCGGGCGGGGCGGTGGCCGTCGTCGTGGCCGTCCTGGTCAGCTTGTTGGTGTCCGACCGGATCGCCGGCCCAGTGCAGCGCCTGGTCTCGGCCGCCCAGCGCATTGCGGCCGGGCACTACGCCGAACGGGTCCCCGTGCCGGGCGGGACAGCGGGCGCACCCGACGAGGTGGGCCTGTTGGCCGCCACGTTCAACGAGATGGCCGACTCCCTGGAGGAAACCGAACGCCGCCGCGTGGACTTGCTGGGCGACGTGGCGCACGAGCTCCGCACGCCGATCAACACCCTGCACGGCTACCTCGAAGGGCTGCTGGACGGGGTCATCCAACCCAGCCCCGCGCTGTGGGCACAGATGCATAGCGAAGCCGGCCGTATGCAACGGCTGGTGAACGATCTGCGCGACCTCTCCCGCGCCGAAGCCCGACAACTCTCCTTGAAAATTGAGGCCCTCGATCCGACGTCCCTGACGCAAGCTGCGGTCGCCCTGCTGCAACCGCACTACGCGGAGAAAGGCCTGGAGCTGCGGCAAGAGGTCGCGCCCAACCTGCCGCTGGTGCGCGCCGACCGCGACCGCGCCGTGCAGGTCTTGACCAACCTGCTGGGCAACGCCCTGCGCTACACGCCGGCTCCGGGGAGCGTGACCCTGACGGTCACTGCGGTAC
>JBBSEL010000979.1:0-2388 GCA_038239755.1 Chloroflexia bacterium
ATCCCTGGCGCGGTGGTCACGGTGAACACGCCGCTCAATGTCAGGAGCGGGCCGGGGTTGGCGCTCGCCAGGTTGACCAGCAACCCTTGCGGGTCGTTCAGCGCCACGCGCCCCTCCTGCGGGCGGTAGGGCGAGGACGGGGCGTAGAAGGTGCGCAGGACCAGCACATTGCTGGTCACGCTCAACAGCCGCCCGCTCACCTGGAGCGCCCCGCCCGATTGCGCCAGCCGAGGGGGCCGGGGGGCAAACACCCCTTCGGGGACGAATATCGTGTCGGGGGGGCCGCTCGTCGCGGTGGGTGTGATGGCGACGTTCTCGCCGCCGATCGTGCAGCCCCAAAGGGTCCAGGCCAGCACCAGGAACAGCCCGGCCAGCCGCAAGTCGCCGTGTCGTTTCTGCATTCGTGTTGCCTCCGGTCCCTATTATAGCCGGCGGGGGTCGGGGGCCTGTCGCCCCGAATCCCCCGCCTTTTCTAGACGCGCCGGGTTAGTGCGCCCCGTTTTCGGTTGGCGCGGCAGATGTGATTTCGACCGGCGCAGACGGGTCGGCGGTCTGGGGAGCCTGGGCGACGAAACGTTTGCCCTGCATTTCCACGGTGTAGAGGATGCGCTGGTCGCTGTGGCTCTCCACCGGGGAGGTGCTGACGACCACTTCGACGTAGGGGGCCAGTTCGCCCGCGTTGACCTTGGGCACCAAATATTCTTCTACCGGGAAGATGCCCGCCGAATTGCTCAGTTCGACTCGGATGTTGATCGGCTTGCTCGCCCCCTGCGCGATGGTCACCCGCTCAATCGAGAGGCCGCCCACGCTGTGGATGTTGATCGCGCCGAGATCAAAGGCATAGCGTGAGCGGCCTTTGGTCATGTCGCAGGCGTCGGCCACGGCTACAATCGCCGCCTCCAGCGTCAGGGGCGGCACGTCAATATCGTGCGTGTGGATAGCGTGGAGAATGAACCCGCGCAACTCGTAGCGTTGTTCGGCTTCGGGGTAGATCTCGGCCAGCAGCCGGTCGAGCAAGGGGAGGGCCAGGATCAGCCCCAGATTGTGGTGCGCCACCCGATGAATCTGGTTGCCGATGTCATGCAGCAGGGCGGCGGTGATCGTCACCAGGAAAGCATCATCACGGTCGCCCGCGCCCGACTTGACCACATCCGGCTCGATCTCGCTCTCCACCAGCAGTTGCAGCAGGCTGGCCGCGGCGGCAGCGACCACCTTGTGGTGGACCTCACCGTGGTCACTGAAGCCCATCTTCGTCACCACCAGATAGTCGGCCATGTCCCAGTTGGCGCGCACCTCCGGGTCTTGCACCAGCACATCCAGAAAGCGCCGGGCCTTCGGGTAGGGGGTGAGCAAGCTATCAAGCCGTTGCATCGCCTCTAGCTCTAGCTCACGGTAGTCGCGGGATAGGCGTACTTCGACCCCCTGGTTCACCAGGATCAGGTCGGGTTTGGGTGTTGTCAAGCGTGCCACGTCAGATCTCCATTTCTAGCCGTTGGAAAGGGTTTGCCGAACCTATAGACGGCTCCTCATACCATACCCCATCCCCGCCCATCTGTGCAAGCTCTGCACGGCAGTGCGTGGGGCTGCTGTATTCTCCTATCAATGGGACAATCTGGCTCCCGCACCCGCCGGGCTAATCCTTAGAGAGCACGTTTGTGCTAAACGGTGTGTTACAATCCCCACCGCCCGCCCAGCGCCCCGACGATCACAAAGAGGCCGAGCAGGATCACCACCCCGGCGCTGACGAGGGGCAGCCATTGTGCCCAGGCCGGGCCGGTGCGCCCCGGCAGCACCCGTTCCAGCCAACTCCGCGACTTCACCAACAACACCCCGATGGCGATCAGGACGAAGGCCAGCCCCAGGCTGAACGACCCGACCAGGGCGATGCCCAGCCCGATCTGCTGCACGCTGGTCGCCAGGAACAGGATCGCCAGCGCGTCGGGACAGGGCACCAACCCCCCCGATATCCCCAACCCGATCAGGTCACGCAGCGAGGCACCGGGCGGCGGCACATGGCTGTGGGTGTGCCCGCCAGGGCCGTGATTGTGCGCTTCGTGGCTGTGCCCCTCATGGGCGTGGTCATGGGTATGATCGGGCGCGTGGGTGTGGAGAGTGCCATCGTGGCTGTGCGGGTGCGCGGCTTCGGCCAGGGCAGGCGCAGGGAACGCGGCGGCGGCTGCTGGGGCGGCGACCAGTGCCGGGGCGGCCCGCACGACCTGGGTCAAGCGGGTCGCCAGCCAGCGGGTCCACAGCAGCCAGATCCCCAGCCCGACGATCAGCAGGCCCGACACCAGTTCCAGCGCCGCCTGGTACCCGGCGGGCAGCACGAAGTTATTGAACAGCAGCAGCACCAGCCCCAGGCCCACCACGCTGATCGTGTGGGTGAAC
>JBBSEL010000980.1:0-2386 GCA_038239755.1 Chloroflexia bacterium
AGGTTCGGGAGGACTACTACGAAAATGTTGGCCTGAAAATTGCAAACCTTTTGTTGTAGTCCTGGGTATACCGCGTAGGGGGTAGCTGCCGATATTAGGGGTCGGCGGGTACTCGCGGAGAATACCGCCAGCGACTGGGCACGTTAGCCCGGTGAACGCCGCGCCAGGACGGGATGGCTGCGGTTCACCCGGTAGGAGTTCGGGGGTCCGGGGTGGCTGCTAGAGCTATCCCACTGGGCCAACACACTTTATCGCGCATGGTGGGGTTGACACCCCAGAGGGAAGACCTTTACGGGTTGGCCCGTCCGCGCCGTTGGCCTGGCCTCCTTTCACCGGCGTATCCTCTGCTGCCGGATTGAATTAGCACGATCAGGTATAGGACATGACATATTTAGCGCAACACCCCTCCCGCCCACGCGCGCGGCTGGGGGGCCGCAGCCTCTCCACTTCCGCCGGTCCTCGGATGCTGCGACGATCTCTTGCGACCTTTCGACAGGCCTTGTGCCCGCCGCCCATGTTGGTTTGGACGGCGGGGGTCGGTAATGGGAATGCAGGCACGCTCTGGCGGACCGTGCATGACCCGCAGCCCTCCTATATGCAGGATGACGGAGCCGGGCGGGCCAGTTCGTCGCGCCGGGTGACGACCCCGCTCCCCGATCCGCCGCCGTCGCGCCTGGGGCCGTGGCTGCTGCGGGGTGTCTATGTGTTGATCTGCCTCGTGGCGCTGGTGGGCGTCTGGATCTGGGCGCACGACAAGCCGGTGGCTCCGGTGGCGGTGGTGGAAGCCACGCCGTATCCGGCGGGGCCGCTGCTGGGGCAGGAGCTACCGACGGCATTGCCGCCGACCCCGCCTCCGGTGCTCAGCGCGCTCCAATCGCCCACCGCGCCGAGTGCTACCCCGTCGCCGACGGTGCCGCTGGCAACACCGTGGCCCGCCGCGACGGACCTGACCCCGGCAGCGGGGGATCACACCATCCTTGTGCAAGATCGGAACTTTAGCGGCGGGGTGATCCCCCGCAATGGCCTGTACCGGGACCGGTCGGCGCGGACGCTGTTCGGGGGGGGCGATCCGATTTCGACCACGCAAACGCTCACGGTGCCGTTCAATCTTAATCTCGCCACAGATAGCCCGACGGGCACGGCCAGCCTGACGCTGGTCGGCCTGACTGACTCCGGCAGCGCGGCCCTGCCGTTGCGGATCACCCTCAACGGCACCGCGATCAGCGAAGGCCCGACGTTGTTCCCTACCGACGACGGGGCAGGCGTGACACGACCGGGGAACTGGGGCGGGCAACGTTGGCCGGTTCCGGCGACGGCGTTCCAGCAGGGGCCGAACGCACTGGTGATCACCAACCTGGACCCGGTTGCCGCCCACTTTATCGCTCTGGATTACGCGCTGCTCGTTTGGGCGCGCTGAGTTCGTCCACACCAGAAGGAGACACAGGTAATGAAGAACCTCTTGATCCGCATCGGCCTGACGAGTCTGCTCGTCAGCATGATGCTCGCGGTCGGCATCGGCACGCGCACCGACGCGGCGGCGGCCCCGCCCCGCGCTACCACCGCCCAGGTCCGCATCGTGCATACGGCGCTGGATATTCCCCCGGTGGGGCTGGTCGCCAATAATGCACAGGTGCTCAGCGAGATCCAGTATAAAGGGATCAGTTCGCTGGTCAGCCTGCCGACCGGGCAACAGTCGTTGCGGCTGACACTGGGCGAGGACGCGCAGTCTTCGATCAACGTGCCGATCAAGCTGGAGAGCGGGCAGACCTATTCGCTGCTAGTGGCCGGGACCAAGGCCGATGTCTCGGTGAAGGTGTTGCAAGACGACCTCAGCCCGGTGGCCGCCGGGCAGGCGCGGGTGCGTGCCGTCCATGCCTCGCCCGACACGCCTGCCGCCGATGTGGCGTTGCAGCAGGGCCGGGTGCTGTTCCCTAACCTGGCCTTCACCGATTCGAGCAGCTACCGGGCGATCCCCGCCGCCACGGTCGATGTAGAGTTGCGCCCGGCGGGCAGCAGCAAGGTCGTCGCGGCGGTGCCGCAACTCGCGCTGGAAGCCGGGAAGGTCTACACTGTCTATGCGGTGGGCCTGTCGTCGGGCAGCCCGCCGTTGAGCATCCTGCCGGTGGTTGATGTGGCGGGCACCGCCGGGGCCACGACGACCACGGGCACCGGGACGGGCACGGGGACGGGCAGTGGCACCACCGGGACCACCGGGACCACCGGCGCAGGCAGCACCGGCAGCCTGCCGCAGACCGGGGTGCCCAGTTCGCTGTGGCTCCTGCTGGTCGGCGCGTTCGTGATCCTGCTGAGCGGCACGATGCTGCGCCGCCTCTACCGCTAGGCCTGCATCCGACCCACCTCATGAAGAGACCGCCCCGACCACTAC
>JBBSEL010000981.1:0-2384 GCA_038239755.1 Chloroflexia bacterium
CGTCGCCAGGACGAACCCCCCAATGAGCACCAACGCTAACCCGATCAGCGTACTGATGGTGAGTCCAATTCGCCGCATAAAATCCTCCTGCTGGTGAAGAACTATCGAACCAGTGGCGCAAGGCGCGCCACTCCCTACCCAGGTGCGACACCCTCTAACGGTGGACCGCTGTCGGCGGAGGCCAGGTCTATTTCCCCTCATAGACCGGCGATAAGCAGACAGCGCAGCACGCAAATAGCCTAGGCCACACAGGTCAGACAGCACTGACGACCTGGTGGCAGTAGAGCTTATTTAGGGACCCGAAGAAAAGAAACAACGGTTAGAGGTGTGTCGCCTCTCCAGACAAGCGCCTTGCTCGCGGGAGAAACAGTATAGCTGAGTACTATACCGGGGCAATTGTAGCGCGCTACAGAATCGTTGTCAATAGGGTGGTTCAATTATTAGGAGACCACATCTGAATTGTAATAATTTGGCAAGCGACAATTATTGCATGGCCTATGGAGCAATAGTGACAAAATAGCAAAGATGGCGAAAATAGTATGATGTTTAGTCGTACTAACCATTCTACTAGCCAACGATAATCCGCTATTTAAAGGCCCGCTTGGAACAATTGGCGACGTGGTTCTGGGTGGGCGTGGTATAATGAGCGTGGGCCGCTGCGGACGTCCGCGATGATCTGCGTGGGAACAGCGCGGGCACTGGCCTGTGCGACAGTATCGAAGGGTCATGCGGTAATCGGCGGGCTAACCAGGAGGCGTGTATGAGTGGCGAATTAGTGCTGGTTACCGGCGGATCGGGGTTCGTGGGTTCGCGCTGCATTCTGCAACTCGTCGAGGCGGGTTATCGGGTGCAAGGGCCAATGCCCCTCGCTGTTGCACTGCCGGGAGGTCTGTCATGATGCTATCCCCTCGCTTTGAGGAAGCCCTGGTCTTCGCCACGCGGCTCCATGCCACGCAGATGCGCAAGGGGAGCCAGGTGCCCTACGTGGCGCACCTGCTCGCCGTGACCGCGCTGGTGCTGGAATACGGCGGCGACGAAGAGACCGCCATCGCTGCCTTGCTGCACGATGCCATCGAGGACCAGGGCGGCGACGTGGCCCGCATCCAGATTCGCGCCCGCTTCGGCGACCGGATCACCGCCATCGTAGACGGCTGCACCGACGCCGAAACCCTGCCCAAACCCCCCTGGCAGGCGCGCAAAGAAGCCTACCTGGCCCACCTGCCGCACGCCCCGGCAGACGTGCGCCTCGTCTCCGCCGCCGACAAGCTGCACAACGCCCGTTCGATCCTGGCCGACTACCGCCAAGTGGGCGAGGATCTGTGGACGCGCTTCACCGGGGGCAAAGGGGGCACCCTCTGGTATTACCGCGCCCTGGTCAGCGCCTACCAGCAGGCGGGCAGCACCCCCCTGTTCGAAGAACTGGACCGCACCGTCACTGAGCTAGAACGCCTCGCCGCCGCCGCCGATGCCGCGCGGTAGACAGCAGTCAGTAGTCAGCAATCAGCAAGCGCTCTCCCAAGCAACAATCACCCGCGCTGACCCCCGACCCATGACCCCCGCCCCCCGCCCCCTGATCACCCACCACCGATTATGGTATAATGGCCAGGCCAAGACGCACCGTCTCCATTAGCCCGAATGGCGGAATTGGCATACGCGACCGACTTAAAATCGGTTCCCGCAAGGGTTGTGGGTTCGAGTCCCACTTCGGGCACCGTTACCATCTCACCACACCTGTGATGCCGACCACTCCCCACCTGCACCTGCCTCCTCAGCCGCTTGAACACGGTTAAGCCGCGCCGCGCCCTGCCCCTGGTGGCGCGCCTGCTGCTGGCGCAGGGCGGCCTGGGGGTCGCCCTGCAACTGGAGCTGGTGCCCAAGCTGGCGCGGTCGCTCCTGGGCTGGAGCGCCTGGCTGGCCGCGGGGGGGGTGAGCGCCGGGTGGCCCACGGCGGCCACTACCGCGCCCCTCGACGCGCCGCTGACCACCCTCTACCAGATCGTGACGCTGGGCCAGCCGCTCGTGCCCTGGCTGCTCTGGCTGGTCGGCGCGGGGCTGCTGCTGGAGCCGTGGAAGCGTAATGTCCGCACCGCCCGCACCCTACCCCCCGAAGACATGGCCGACACCCCCGCGCCCGATCTACCCTCCGGCGTGAGCCGGGAGGTGGGAGCCTCCGTCCGCGCCCCGCGCCGCACCGCCCGCCGCCTGCGCCGCCTGGTCGGCCAGCAGAAGGTCGCCGCCGAACTGGTCATCCTGGCCCTGCTCCTGGGGATATGTGTATTAGGTGGCGTGATCCGGGGGACCAATCTCCTGCCTGACGCGAACGGCACCTGGCCTGCCTCGAACTTCGACGAGATGGTCTACTACACCAACGCCCGGCTGCTGGC
>JBBSEL010000982.1:0-2382 GCA_038239755.1 Chloroflexia bacterium
AGACCCAGAGACCCATCCCATCCCATCCTACATCACGTTTCACGTTTCACGTTTCACGCACCAGGAGCCGCCCCCATGCTGATCCGCAGCCTCATCTACGGCCTGCTCGGCTGGGCCATCGAAATCGTCTGGACCGCGCTGCCCAAACGCCGCCCGGTGGACTGGACCCTCCCCGGCCACACCTACCTGTGGATGCTCCCGATCTACGCCCTGATCGGCCCGCTCTACGAGCCAATCCACACCGCCCTGCGCCGTTGGGCCTGGCCGTTGCGCGCCCTCACCTACGCGGCGGGCTTCATCGGCGTCGAAACCCTCACCGGCCTCCTCCTGGTCCGCGTGCTGGGCCGCTGCCCGTGGGACTACACCGGGCGCACCCGCTGGCAGATCGGCGGCGTCACCCGGCTCGACTATGCCCCCCTCTGGGCCGCCCTCGGCCTCGCCCTCGAACCCCTGCACGACACCCTGGTCCGCCTCACCCCCGCCCTCACCGCCGCCCTGAAAGACGATTCCCCGCCCGCGCCGTGACCGGGCCGCGCCCTTCCGACCCCCACCGGCGGGCGGTGGGGGTCGGAAAAGGGGGGTTTTGCGGGAATTAAACCTAAAAACGGACAATACCGCACCCACCTTTCGCCCTACAATTATCCGCCAAAACAAGCGCCTGTGATTCCAGCCCATATTGGCTATTTACGCTCTGGGGTGCGCATGGTACACTTGCCCTATCAGCAACTAGGTCTTCAGATGTAGATGAAGACCGACAGCCGTCTCGCCGAAGAGAGTTGTCGCCGCCTTGCCCTCCACCCGTAAGGGCGTGTCAAAGGAGCCAATCTTGCACCCGACCCAGACGCTGCCGGTTTCGCCCCGCGCTCACCGCTCTTCCCGTATCCTATTCGCCCTGGCGCTGTTCGCCGCCACCGTGCTCGCGTTCGGCACGGCCCGCCCCGCCGCCGCCAGCACCTTCCTGACCAGCACCTACCCGGCCACCACGACCACCCGCACCCTCAGCGCGCTGGAAACCAGCCTGCTCACCCGCATCACCGCCGTGCGCAAGGCCGCCGGGCTGCCCGCCCTCACCCTCGACAACCGGCTGATCGACCTGGCCCGCGACCGCTCTGCCGACATGGCGAACCGCCAGTATTTTGACCACTACACCCCCGAAGGCCGCACCTTCCTCGACATGATGCGCCAGCGCCTCATCCCCTTCCGTATGGCCGGGGAGATCATCGCCCAGAACAATTACCCCAGCGCCCAAACCGCCGAGCAGGCGTTCCAGGCGTTCATGGGCAGCACCGAGCATCACAAGATTATTATGATGGGCAACTGGCGCACCGTCGGCCTCGGTCAGGGCGTGGATGGCAACGGGATGTATTATTACACGGTCCTCTTCGCCCAGCCCCACTAAAGGGTTAGCAACCCCTCAGCCCGATAATTGACGAAAGCGGTCGGCCCAGTGCCGACCGCTTTCGTGTTGTGTGCCCCCGCGCCTGCCCGGTCCCATCCCCCCGCGCTAAACGTCCCCTCCCCCGGCCCCATACGTCCCCGGCATTGTGGACCCGGCCCCGCGCCGGGCCGGGACGTAGGGCAATTCGCAGATAGCGCCTCAACCACTATAATAAAGCTAGCCGCGCCCGCTGGAGGCGCGGCCCGATAAACACCCGCGGAGCTGCCGCAGAAAAGGGATAGCGTTCTATGGACCGAACGACCGGGGCCGCAAGGCTCACCACCGTTAGCCGCCTGCTGGGCGCAGGACTGTTACTCTTGACACTGGTGGCGGGCACCGGCAACCGCACCCACGCGGCCAGCGGCGGCAGCCCGCCCGCCCGCCTGGGGAGCCGCCCCGCCGCGCCCGCCCGGCCCGGCCACCAGGGCAGCCGGGCACATCACCCCGCCCCCGGCGCACCCGCCGCGCAGCCTGCCGCTCCGCTGACCCTGTCCGGTGACGGCTTATGCCTCTTGCAGGGCGCGGTCATGCCCAGCGCAAATGTGGGCGCGAATGACAACACGCTGAACGAAGTGGCGGCCCTGGCGACCAATAATTTGTGGAGTGTGGGAACTTTTTATAACGGGATCAGCGCCACCTATCAAACGCTGATCGAGCACTGGACCGGCCCGGCTAGTTCCTGGGTGGTGGTCCCCAGTCCGAATGTGGGTGCCGGTAATAATCAGCTTTACGCCATCTCGGCCCTCTCGGCCAATGATGTATGGGCCGCAGGCTATTATTATCTGGGCAACGCACCTGGGCACGATGCCACCCTGATCGAACACTGGAACGGGATCGCCTGGGCGGTCATCCCCAGTGATAACCTGAGTTTAGACAGTAACAACGATCTTTATGGGATCACGGCGGTCGCCAAAGACGATAGCTGGGCCGTTGGGGGCTATTAT
>JBBSEL010000983.1:0-2378 GCA_038239755.1 Chloroflexia bacterium
CGGCGGCGGGGGCGGCGGGGTCCACGCCGCCATCGGGGCGGGCGGCGGGGGCGCACCCGGCGGGGCGGCCCAGGCCGAAGGGGCCGGGGGCCGGGGCGGCGGCGCGAGTGGCGTTTCTGGGGTCGCGGCCCCCGCTGCCTCCATCCACGGAGTCGCGGCAGGAGCGGGCGAACGGGGCACTTCCGGCCCCGGCGCAGCGAGCGGCGGCATGACCGGGGCGGGGACTTCCACCGGCGTGAGGGGACCGCCACAGTTGGGGCACACGGTCGCGGTGTCGGCCACGGCTTGCCCACAGTAAGGACACTTCATCCGTTCTCCTCCTCTGGGGTAATACATCTACCCGCATTGTACACCCTGCCGCCCGGCTGTCAAGATGAACACAAAAGGCGGCCCCAATGGGACCGCCTTTTGCTAAGTTAGAAGCACAGTCAGCGTGCTATTTGGTGATGACGAGCGGAGCAGTGACCGACAGCGGGATCGTGTTGGTGATCACGCTGCCCGGCTTGCTTGCGCCCACCGGAGCCGCGCTGGTCTCGGTCGGGTAGCCCGCTCCGTTCCAAGAGTTCCAGCCGCCCAGCAGCACTTTCAGATGGTCGTAGGAAAAGCCATAGGTGTCATGCAGCTTTTGCGCCACACGGGCGCTTTCATTTTCAGCCGGTCATTGACAGTAGGCGACAATCAGCTTGTCTTTCGGCAGTTCCTTGATCCGGGCATCCACATCGGCTTCGGGGAACGAAATCGATCCCTTGATGTGCCCCGCCGCGTAGCTTTCGGCGGCGCGCACGTCAATGATCAGCGGGCGCTGGGCCGGGTCGTCATACAGCTTCTTGAACGCATCCAGGCTCATGCGCGGCGGGTCGTTGGCCGAGGTCGGGGGCGCTTCCGCCGAGCTGACCGTGAGCTGCTTGTTCGGGTCAACGGCGTTGGCGACTGCGCCCGCCACCGTCGGGACCACTACGGCAGTGCCGGGGGTTCCGCCCTTATTGGTGGCGAGCACCACCACCAGCAGCAAGATGATCACGACACCGATCACCCCGCCGATGATCAGGGGCAGGCGATCGTTGGAGCGCGGGGGCGGGCCACGGCGGGCCGACACGTTGGTGCGCCCCTGGCCCTGGCGTTGGGCCGCTCGTTGGGGCTGCGCCGCGCGCTGCGGCTGCTGCGCCTGGCGGGCCGGTTGAGCCGGGCGGTTCGGTTGGACCGGGCGGGCCGGAACCCGCACAGTCTCCGGCGGGGGCGGTGCCGAGGCCTGGGGCAAGGGAGGCCGCCGCGGCACATTTTGCCCCTGGGGGGGACGTTTACTCACGAACTTTCCTCCTGAAAAAGTGACACACCGGCGCTGTTGCGGGCACAACGCGCTCGGTGATAGGATTGCAATGTATTATACGCCACCCGTTACATAAACGCAAATGCTTGACCGGGCCACCCAAATTTGGTACAATTAGAGGGTGAGCAAGCCTGACAGTGTCCGCCGCGATCTGGCGGTAAACCGCAAAGCCTTCCACGATTATGAGATCGAGGAGACGTTAGAGGCGGGGTTGGCGCTGGTCGGGTCCGAGATCAAGTCGGTGCGTGATGGCCGCGTCAACCTGCGCGAAAGTTACGTGAAGGTGGAACGCGGCGAAGCCTGGCTGCTCAATGCCCACATCAGCCCCTACCCGCAGGCGGGTACGCACTTCAACCACGAGCCGTTCCGCTCGCGCAAGCTCTTGTTGCACAGCAACCAGATCCTGTACCTGCACGGCAAAGTGGCGCAAAAGGGGCTGACGGTCGTCCCGATCCGCATCTATCTGGTGCGGGGGCGGGCGAAACTCGAAATCGCGCTGGCGCGGGGCCGCAAGCTCTACGACAAACGCGATGCGCTGGCCGAACGGGAAGCCGAACGCGAGATCGCCCGCGTGGTCAAGTCCCGCAGCCATGACGAGTAGCCGACGAGTGGTTGGTGATTAGTGATTAGTGGTTAGAATCACGCATCACGGCGCACTCGCAACACATAACGCGCAACGCACAACTCTCTCTGGGGATGCCTGGCTTCGACAGGGGGGAATGTACGGGGATTGCAAGCCGAGCTGCCTGACCTCGTTAAACTGGGGCAAAGCCATAACTGGCAACACTCAACTAGCTCTCGCTGCCTAGTACCAACTAGCTCCGGCGACGTCCGCTCCGTTCTCTTCCTCTGTAGAACGGTTCGGGCGCCATGAACAGAGGTGCGGCGTGGCCCATCGTCGGGTAAGTCACGTCTAAGACCACCAGACTGGCGGCCTTGTACCCTGGCGGCAGGGGACTGGGACGCGAGGAATCAAACTACCGCATAAGCTTGTAGTATATCACCGGCTGCACTTTCTGGACGGGGGTTCGATTCCCCCCATCTCCACCAC
>JBBSEL010000984.1:0-2374 GCA_038239755.1 Chloroflexia bacterium
ACGCTCCCCGCCGACGAGCGCACCCGAAGCAGGGTAGGGGCGTGCTGGGGGATCTCAGTGCGGCATCAGCCGCGCGATCACCTTCCAGTATGACACCGGGGCCAGGCGCTCGATCAGGGCGAGCAACGCGGCGTCGGAGCCGACCAGCACCCGCGCTTTCCGGCGTTCAATCCCTCGGACAATCGTCTCGCCCGCGATGGCCGGGGGCATCTTCAGCATTTTCTGCATCAGCGCGCGATTGCGGGCTAGCTCCTCGGCGGAAATCCCCGGCGGGACGCGGGCATTTTCCGCAATGTTGGTGGCGATCCCGCCGGGATGGACGACGGTGACCCCCACCCGCGACCCTTGCAACTCGTGCCGCAGCGACTCGGAGAAGCCGCGAATGGCGAACTTGCTCGCCACGTAGGCGGTCTGTCCCGGTGGCGCGATCAGGCCGAACACGCTCGACACGTTCACGATCCGAGAGTCATCGCTGGCCCGCAGCAGGGGCAGGAAGGCGCGAGTCATCCGTACCATCCCGCGAAAATTGATGCCGAACAGCCACTCGAAATCGGCGTCGCTGATCTGCTCAAAGGTGCCCCCCAGGGCCACGCCCGCGTTGTTGACAAGTAGATCTACGCCCGCGTGTTCGGCGCGGACCCGGTCGGGGAGGGCGGCCACGGTGGCAGCGTCAGCAACGTCGAGCGTGTGGCAACTGACCCGCACCCCGCGTGCCGCGACCAGCGCTGCCGTGCGGGCGAGACCGGTCGGGTTAATGTCGGCCAGCGCGAGGTGGCAACGCCGCCGGGCCAGCGCCACGGCAACCGCCCGCCCGATGCCGCTCCCGGCCCCGGTCACTACCGCCGTGCGCTGGGCCAATTTCATGCGTCCGCTCATGGTTGTCCTCGCTGATGTTGTGGCCTGCGCCGCCGAAACTCCAGCGTGCCATCGTTCACCGCGCCGAAGCGCAGGGTCAGCAGGTCGAGCAGGTAGTTCTGATACAGCTTCCAGGGGTGCCGCGATCCCTGGCGTGGCAGGGTGTCCAGCGCGCGCAAGACATAACCCGAGGTGAAGTTCAGGGCGGGTTCTTCGGTCATGGTGGGGTCGCGGCGGCGCGGCGTGCATTGGCGATAGCCGTGCTGGTCCATGTAGCGCAGCAACCGGCAGACGTACTGCGCGGTGAGTTCGCACTTCAGCGTCCACGAGGCATTGGTATAGCCGAAGGCGGAGGCGAGGTTCGGAACATCGCTAAACATCATGCCTTTGTAGCTCAGCGTTTTCGCCAGGTCCACCTGCTTCCCGTCCACCACCAGTTGCACGCCGCTCATCAGCCGCACGTTGAGGCCGGTGGCCGTCACGATTATGTCGGCGGGGAGTTCCGCCCCGGCACACGTTTGGATGCCGGTGGGGGTGAAGGTGGCGATCTGGTCGGTGACCACCGTGGCCCGGCCTGACTTGATCGCCGCGAACAGGTCGGCATCGGGCACCAGGCACACCCGCTGAGCCCACGGGTTGTAGCTGGGCGTGAAATGCGTGGCGATATCGTAATCCGGCCCTAGCTGCTCGCGCACCCCCTGGAGCATCGCCTGCTTGGTGGCGGCAGGCCTCCGCCGCGCCAGGTTGTAGAAGCCCATCCCGATGAGGATCCCCTTCCACCGCGCCAGCGTGTGGGCCAGCTTCGCGGGCAGATGGCGGCGCAGCCAGTTGGCGACGGCATCCTGCGAGGGCAGCGCCACGACGTAGGTGGGGGAGCGTTGCAGCATGGTCACCTGCGCCGCCTCTTGGGCCAGGGCCGGAACCAGGGTGACGGCGGTTGCGCCGCTGCCGATCACCACCACCCGTTTCCCGGCATAGTCCAGGTCGGCGGGCCACTGCTGGGGGTGGACGATGCGCCCGGCGAACTGCTCCACCCCCGGCCAGTGCGGCGTGTAGCCGTTGGCGTAGTCATAGTAGCCACTGCACATGAAGAGAAACCGGCAGGTGAAGCGGACGATCTCCTGGGCTGGTCCGTGTTCCGCCTCCACCGTCCACAGCGCGTCGGACGACGACCAACTGGCCCGCCGCACCCGGTGGCCGAAGCGGATCTGCCGGTCGATGCCGTATTCCGCCGCCGTCTTGCGGACGTAGCGCAGGATCGCCGGGCCACCAGCAATCGCTTTCGCGTTGCGCCAGGGGCGAAAGGAGAAGCCGAGCGTGTACATCTCCGAGTCGGAGCGGACCCCCGGATAGCGGAACAGATCCCAGGTGCCCCCGCTGGCCTGCCGGGCTTCCAGAATAGCATAGCGTTTGGTCGGGCAGCGGGTCTGCATGTAGTAGGCGGCGCTGATGCCGGAGATTCCGGCACCGACAATCAACACATCGACAGGTTCGGTGGTCATTCACGCATCCTCTGTAA
>JBBSEL010000985.1:0-2372 GCA_038239755.1 Chloroflexia bacterium
GGACGAGGACTGAGGACTGAGGACTGAGGACTGAGTGTTCAGGCGGCCTCCCAACGAACAAATAGGTTGCCTGCTCCCAATTCACGCAACTCGCAACTCGCAATTCGCAACTCGCAATTCGCAACTCGCAACTCGCAACTCGCAACTCGCAACTCGTCACCCCCCGACCACGCGCAAGGCGGCGGCGAAGACCAGCAGGGTGACGACGGTCAGCCCTGCCGTCGTGGCCCAGGGCACCCAGGCGGGCTGGGCATTCTCCAGCAGGCGCTCGCCGGGCGCGATCACCCGTCCGGGGCGGTAGCGGGGGGTGAGGGCCAGCCCGGCGATCAGCCCGGTGAACAGCCCACCCAGATGCGCCCAGTTATCGACCACCCCCGACAGGACAAAGCCGGAGATGACCATGAAGCCGACGTTGAACAACCCGTTCAGCAGGTAGGACCGCCCCTGCGCCCCCAGCAGCTTGCGGTGCAGCCCGAAGTAGGCGATCATCGCCCCCAGCAGGCCAACGATAGCCCCCGATGCGCCCGCCGACACACTGTTCGGGCTGAGGGCGAAGCTGGCGATGCTGCCGCCCAGCCCGGCGATGAAGTAGATCGCCAGGAAGCGCCCGGTGCCGTAGAAGCGCTCGATCAGCACGCCGAGGATGTAGAGCGACCAGCTATTGATCAAGATGTGGGGGATGCCGATATGCAGAAACATCGCTGTGATCAGCCGCCAGTATTCGTGCCGCTCGATGATATAGGGGTTGTACTTCGCCCCGGCGGTAATCAGCACGTTGATATTCTCGGTGCCGTTGATGCCGCCGCCATAGATCGAGACGGCGATAAAGACCAGGGCGATCACTCCCAGCAGGCCATAAGTCGCCATAGGCCGGTGCATGGGTAATTGCACCCAATCGGGGTTGGGCGGGATGTTCAGCCGCGGGGGCGGCGGGGGGGTTTCGGTGTAAGTGTCCATGCATCATTATAGCATATGTGCCGAATCCAGCCCGTTCGCGTCGTGCCCTCTGTGCGCTTCGTGGTGTATAATAGTCGCGTAAGGAGCCGCCCTATGACCACTACCAGCCGCACCAGCATCACCGTCGCCGAAGCCCTGGAGTACATCCTCGGCCATTTCGCCGCCCTGCCGCCCGAACCGACCCCCCTGCACGAGGCGACGGGCCGGGTGCTGGCCGCGCCGGTCGTGTCGACCCTGACCCTGCCGCCGTTTGCCAACTCGGCCATGGACGGCTATGCCGTGCGCGCTGCTGACGTAGCCGGGGCCACCCGCGAAACGCCCGCCCGGCTGCGGGTGATCGGCTACGTGGCGGCGGGCTATGTGCCGGGGCTGGCCGTTGCGCCCGGCACCGCAATCCGCATCATGACCGGCGCGCCGGTGCCTGACGGGGCCGATGCGGTGGTCCGCTTCGAGGAGACCAGCGAGGGCACGGCCCTGTTCACCGAAGCCACCCCCAGCGCCCAGGCGGGCAAAGACACCTGGCGGGCCGCCGATACCGAGGGCGGGACCGTGGATGTCTACCAGCCGGTGGCGGCGCGGGACAATGTGCGTCCGGCGGGCGAAGATGTGCGCGCCGGGCAGACGGTGCTGGCGGCGGGCACGGTGTTGCGCCCCGCCGAGATCGCCCTGCTGGCAGCCATCGGCCAGCCTATCGTCCCCACCCACCGCCGCCCCCGTGTCGCTATCCTCGGCACCGGCGACGAACTGGTGGACCCGGCGGACCCGCTCGCGCCCGGCCAGATCCACGACGCCAACAGCTATGCTATCGCCGCGCAGGTGGCCGCCTGGGGCGGCATCCCGATCCGGCTGGGCATCGCCCGCGACACCCTGGCTGCCTTGCAGGAGCGGATCGAGGCCGGATTCGCCGCCCAGCCCGACCTGTTTGTCACCTCGGCGGGCGTGTCGGTGGGCGATTATGACATCGTCAAGGATGTGCTGAACGCCGAAGGGCAGATGCACTTCTGGCAGGTGCGGATGAAGCCGGGCAAGCCGCTGGCTTTCGGGCGCATCCGGGGCGTGCCGATGATGGGGCTGCCTGGCAACCCGGTGTCGTCGCTGGTCAGCATGGAGTTGTTCGGTCGCCCGGCCATCCGCACGATGCTGGGCCACACCCGGCTCTATCGCCCCATCGTCCAGGCCACCGTCACGTCGCCCATCGAGAACACATCGGGCCGCGACTACTATATCCGCGCCTGGGTCGAGCCGGGCGACCTGGAGGGCTATCGTGCCACCTCCACCGGCGAGCAAGGCTCCGGCATGATTACCTCGCTGACCCGTGGCAACGCCCTGCTAGTCGTCCCCGCCGCCCAACGCCTCGTCCAACCTGGCGAAACCGTCCGAGCGATGATGCTGGATTGGAACGAAGAGGTTTTCTA